>PGZS01000032.1 GCA_002841435.1 Firmicutes bacterium HGW-Firmicutes-3
GAAGCACACCCCAAGCACCTTCAAAGAATAAGAATGCGTTGTTGTCTGTTGCTGCACCAGCATATAGGTATAATTTTTCGCCAGTTCCGCCAGCTAATTGATCAACAAGGAATTGACCTTGAGCTGCACCAACTGAAATAGAGTTAAATGTGATATAATAATCAACTGCATCTGTGTTGGTAACAAGTCTGTCGTAAGAAATAACTGTAATACCTTCAGCTTTTGCTGCTTGAACTGCTGCTGCTGCTGCGTCACCGTCTTGTGGTGTTATGATGAGTACTTTGATACCTTTTGCGATAAGTGTTTGAACGTTCTGCATTTCACGTCCGGAATCACCTTGGCTAAATAAGATCTCAACGCTGTACTCTGTGCTGCCAATTGCATCTAAGAATCTAGCTTCGTCTTGTACCCAACGTGGTTCTTCTTTAGTAGGAAGAACGATACCGATATCAACTGTTCCATCAGCTGATGGTGCTGCCGGTTCTTCTGTAGGTGTTTCAGTTGTTGTGTCTGGTGTTGTTGGAGCTTCTTCAGTTTTCCCACATCCTGATAAAGCCAATAAACTCATAACGAATGTTGCGATTAATAACAATGATACTAGTTTTTTCATAATTATCCTCCATTTAAATATATGAATTGCAGTTACATTTATTATTATATTTAAAAAGACCTATAAGTACCATGGCTACAATAAGACAAAATCATGACAATTTTAACATTCTCTTAACATTAGCAGTTGTCATCTGAATTATTTTATGATTAATATAATGCTACTCTCTATAAATATCTTCTTTTTTATGAAAACCGTCAGCAACAACAGTCTCTAACATAGTATCTTTTGTAACAGTCATAACATCCAGCTTAATATAGGGAATATCCGCAACACCATTGTTAATGGTCACATCTTCATTAAGAGCCTGACCTTTGGCCAGTTCTATTGCCAGACTTGCCGCCGCCTCTGCTAACTTTTTAATAGGTTTATAGATGGTCACATGTTGCGTGCCTTCAACAATTCGTTGACATGCTGATATATCAGCATCATGACCTGCTACATAAACTGTACCTGCTTGCCCTGCTTCTGCAAGTGCTCTTATGGCTGCTTCCGCTAGTCGATCATTGGCGCCAATAATAGCATCAATCTGCTCTCCCCGCTCTATTAACCCGGATATCAAATCATAAGCCGGCTCCTCACGCCAGTCTTCTGCCCATATTTCCTCTATGATATTGATCTCACCATACTTAACATAATCTTCTAAAATCGACATATAACCTTCATTAAACATATAGGAATTATTATCCTCAGGTGAACCGTTTATGATAACATAGTTGCCTTTTGGTACTTTTTCAATCAGTGTTTCCGTCTGAAGTGCACCTACTTTTACATTGTCAAAAGATATATAGGCATCAATAGCTACGCCGGTAATGAGTCGGTCATAGGCAATGACTTTGATGCCTGCCTTCCTAGCTTCATCTATTGCTTCTGTTATGCCATCCTTTTCATAAGGCACAACTACAATAACATCTACTTTTTGATCAATAAGCATACGTATCTGTCGGTTTTGTGTCTCATTATTTTCATTGGCATTATAAACTATAACCTCCGCGCCTAGTTCTATTGCTTTTGCCTTAAATATCTCTTGATCCCTTTGCCATCTCTCAATAACTAAGTTATCCGCACAATAACCTATTACAATCTTGTTGTTATCTTTATCGATTTTTTCCATAACAACAAAAATGAGCCAAATAGCACAAAGTATCAACCCCAAAGAAATAATTGTGACAAGCAACATCTTGGATCTCTTTTTATTTAATTTCATAACACCCCACCTTTATTTAAAATCTGTTGGTGATACACCTACCAGTTTCTTAAACAAACGACTAAAATAATTTGGATCATTATAGCCAATCTTATAGCAGATCTCCTTAACTGAATAATTTTTGGTTTTCAATAGTTCTTTTGCAATATCCATTCTCTTTTCTCTAACATATTCTACAAAACTAAGGCCAATCTCTTCTTTAAAAATTTTGCTAAAATACTGAGGACTGATAGCGACTTCTTTAGAAATATCCGTCAAACTCAACTCCTCATTGTATCTCGCATCAATGTGCTCTTTTGCCTTTAATACAATCTTAGAAATATGTAGATGACGCTTACTTTGTATCGTCTGTGATATATATACCATTTTTCTAAGACACCAGTTTTGTAGTTCAATAACATGTTCTATGCGCCTAAGCTCTCCCAGATAAGTAGAATAACCGACCTCACCTTCATCTAGATTATGTCTGTAAGAGCAACTTAGTACCATAACCATCAATTCTGTCATAATGTTGGTCATGTCCACCAGTGAACTGCCAAATTTTTTCTCGATTTTATTAAAGAAAACACCCAACTCTTTGACCAATGATTCTTCGTTCCCATTTTCAATTAATTGGATTATATGGGTCTCATCACCTTTGATATCTACATAAGTATATTCATCATCCGGCTCACGCTCAAAGATGTCATTTATATGTAAACTGTGGTCCCCGCTGATCCGATTGAGGGTGTGAAATGCTTCCTCCAGTGAATTCTTAATCTTATCCAGTTTATAACAGGAACCAATCCCTATATGGATTTTTACATCAATCCATTCATTGATAGCTGTTTGTATACTTTCTGCGAGCTTAATCGCCTTCACTCTTTGTTCATATTCTTTATCAAATTGATCCTCATAAATCATGATAGTAATTCTGTTGATAATCATAGGCCCAATGATACACTTACACTTATACTTGATGATGCTTTGCACTTTAGGATAAAAAGACTGGGTTTTAACACCTGTACCTATTACATTCTGGCTCCCTTCACCTTCTTCTGTGAATTCTAATACCATGATATAGGCCAGTTCCTTATTAATTTCAAACAAGTCTCGGTATTTGTACAATTCATCTCTATAATCTGTATTCATTAATATGGAGTAGATAAAGCCATGTTCTAAAACAGGTATGACTTTCTCCAACTTTTCTCTGTTCTCAATCTCACGTTTCTTTTGTTGTCTTTCTTCTTCAATCTCTGATATAACTTTTATCAGTACCTGTTTTAGATTATCAAAACTAACCGGTTTTAAAATATAGTCACTAACACCTAGTTCAACAGCCTGTTTAGCATATTCAAATTGCTCATAGGCTGATATAATGACGAATTTGGTATTATGGTGTCGTTTCTTAATATTGGTGATTGCTTCAATACCGTTAATGCCAGGCATTTTAATATCCATCAGCACAATATCCGGTACCGTTGCCATGGTTGCTTCTATGGCTTCTCTGCCGGAGTTCACCTTAGCAACGACTTCTATATTATCAAATAAATCCTTAACCATGAACTCAATACCGTCTACAACAATCTGTTCATCATCAGCTATCATTAATTTATACATCACATCACTCCTTCATATGGGGAATCTTCATAATAATTTTAACCCCAGCTCCTTTTTCACACTCAATTTTAAATAGGTCGGACTGATGAAAAAACAACTCCAAACGATCACGTACATTTCTAATTCCGATTCCAAACTTAGTATGTTCATAATCATCTCTTGATTTATTAAGAATCTGGTCCGCCACATTAACTGTCATGCCTTTGCCCGTATCTTTGACAGTAATGAAGGTAGCATCCCATTCATCAACGACGTTTATGGTAATCGTGCCACCTTCTTCCAACCCGCTTAAGCCGTGCACATAGGCATTCTCTACCAATGGTTGAAGAATGAGTGGTGGCACCTTCATATTTAAAGCTTCCGAATTAATATTAAATTGAAAGCGTATACGGTCACCAAACCTTACTTTTAGTAACTCATAGTAATCTTTGATATTCTCTATCTCTTCCTGCAAAGTACAGCTTGAATCCATTTTTTGGATATTATAGCGAAATAAGCTGGCCATCGTCTGAAAAAACTGACTGGTTTTTGTAGCTCTCTCCATAATTGACATTTGTACACCGGCGTTTATGGTGTTAAATAAAAAATGAGGATTGATTTGAGATTGCAATGCATAGAGCTTGGCGTTATCTAGCAAATGCTCCATTTTTATATTTTTTAGTTGTTCATCTTTTAACTTAGCTTCCGTCTCTGCATTCTTCTTAATTTCACCAATATAACTTTTGATACTATTTTTCATGTGATTGAAGGCGGTTGCCAGCAACAAAAACTCATCTTCCGATTCTACTACAATATCTTCTGTATCAAAATTACCCAGTGCAATCTCCTCGGCGGCATGTGACAAATGGCTAAAGGGCTTAACCATTCTAGAAGTAATTAGGTAGACAATCATGAGTGATAAACCTATTAGAACTATAACAATCATATACGTTATGTTCTGAAGGATCACAATCTGTCTAACCAATTGGGTATAAGTAACTGAATTTCTATTAAGCTGTCTATTATTAAGTTGATCAATATAATCCGCTATAAATCCTTTTATTTTGAAACTTTTCTGATAGTGCTCATAATATTTAATGACATTTCTTTGTCTTTTATAAGCAATGGCTTTATCCGCTTCAATGACATAAGCATCAATCAGATTTACAATGTTTTTCATCATCATATCTTCCGCGTTAAAAGTCTTCTCGTATGCATCTTCAACCAAAATCTCCAGTTTTTCACTGTTAATGATATAATCATTAAGTCTGGTCGAACTTTTTGAGCTTAAAAATCCAAGTAAATCCTCATCAAGCTCGATCATTAAGCTACCCACTTGTGAAAGATAGATATGCTTTTCAAACATGGCTTCAATTTGACCTTGATAACGCTCCATAATCGTTAGAGAATAGATGCTTAGCACCGTCATTAGAAATATTATACTCAATGTATACACAATCATGTTATTTCTAATAGAACTGAATTTATTGATTTTTGTCATAGGCTTCACTCTTTTCAGTCATATAGGCAGCAATATTTTCTTCATCAATAACTTGAAGCGCTGTATTGATGTAGCTTGGTACATAACTGTTTTTTTTATACTCATAAAAAACTTTTAGTGCTTCT
Source organism: Firmicutes bacterium HGW-Firmicutes-3 (assembly GCA_002841435.1). Taxonomy (GTDB): domain Bacteria; phylum Bacillota; class Clostridia; order Lachnospirales; family Vallitaleaceae; genus Petrocella. The sequence continues at coordinate 5,022 of PGZS01000032.1, forward strand.
TTCCCAATATCCTTGTAATCTGTTACGACGGAGCTTTCAATGATTTTTCCTCTTTCAATATAGCCTAAAATCTCATCATCATCACCATAACCCACTAAAGCTATACGATTGACCAAATTATTGTCGACTAAAACCTGAACCACGCCAAGGGTATTTTCAGCATTGGTACAGAAGATACCATTAATCTCCGGATAGTCTCTTGCGATTTCAGTTGCTAAAATCTCCGCATTTAATAGGCCTTGTTTGGTATATCTTACCAATTCAAAACTTAGACTTGGATAATCTCGCAATGCATCCGTAATCCCCAGAAGCAATAAGTCTTGTTGTTGATTACTCAGCTTTTGATAGTTTTGTTGCTCTATGACCGCTATTTTCCCTACGCCATTTGTAGCCCTTGCAAGAGCCCCACCTGCTTCCAGACCAATTTTATATCGATTGACACCAACATAACTGACTCTGTCTGTTTGCGGCAAATCTTCGTTCAACGTAATCACTGCAATACCTAAGTGCATAAGTTCATCTATCTTATTAATGATTCTCGGGTTATCAAAAGCATGAACGATAACACCGTCTGCTTTCGCATAAATCGCCAAATCCATAATGTTTAACACTTCATCTTCAACATTTTCTCCTTCAAACATGATGATTTCGACAGCAATCTTATAGTCTTCACTGGATTGTTTTAGACCTTCCTTGAAAGATAGATCATAAGTTTGATTGGATTTATCTAATATGGCCATAACGTGATACTCCGCAGGCAACATGGATTCCCATAAGTACTCGCCCTTTGTCGCTTCTGCAATACTATTTGACAAATATAAGCCCATTCCTAAAAGAAACAGGAGAATCATGGACAATATTAAAATTGTCGTAAAAGTGATTCTTTTATTCATGGCAGCGCTCCTTTGTTCATTCTTATTCTATTTTACATGGGTTTCATGATGATTTAGAACTAAATATATAGACAATATTATTGGATGATAGCATTTTTTTAACATTACATCTTGTCTTTCATATATGAAATGTTGAAGCATCCCTACTATCTTTCGACTTCTAAGCATAATTGTGATGGTTTTTCTTCTTCAATCTATAACGTAAAACCAAATATTCTGTAAACATAACCATCAGGATAACGACTATGGTCGTTATAATCACGGAAACATATTCACCCTTATACCCTTCCTGTGATAAGTGCTTAAATAGGATGCCGATATAAGCCCACACAATAACAAACCCATAAGCCATATCTCTAAAACGTACGAGCGTCAATAGACCTATCATACCGCCAGCTAATAAAATGATGTTCGTCCAGAAAACTTCAGAAAGACCAAAACCTTTCCATTCTATCGAAACCAAAAAAGTGGTCATATTTGCTATGGTCGCAACAGTAATCCATCCAAAATAGATGCTAAAGGGTAGTCTAACTAAGAGTTTATGCGTAAAATTTAAAGTATACTTTTCTATTCTAATACGAATTGTAATAAGTGTAAGTAAAAGGATTAACATCAAGATTACGGTGATGCCTATATGGTCATAATGCCACATAAAAATCCAAATTGTGTTTATAATCGATGAAATGGAAAAAAGAATGCCAACCTCGTAGAGTAACTTTTTTATATAGCTATCAAAAGTCCTCATTTCTACAACTTGATAAATTATGTGACCCAATAACAATAAGTAAATCAATCCCCATATACTAAAAGTAATACCCGCAGGTGCAAATAAGTTACTATATTTTTCTGATACCGCTCCTGTATTGACATCGTTTATTGGTAAGATATTGGCTAGAGCGTTGGTTGCCACCATTACAATATAGGTTACAACTGTCATGAGCACCATCCATGGGTATTTGGAAACGCTTTTCATAATTGACACCTCCTTCTACTACAATATAATTATTGTTAAGGTGTAAAGTCTTATTACAAAACACCAGATAATTTCATCTTATAAGCCATTAAAAGTTCCGGATTGGTTTTTCTAAGTTCATGCGATACCTGAATGTCAATTCTTTCTACAATACGCATGGGTGGCCCGTCGAATATGTAAATATCATCTGCTATGTATAAGGCGTCATCTATATCGTGGGTGATGAAATACGTCTGGGGTTTATGTAAGATCCAGTACTTGTAAATGGCATCCATTAGGCTTTGTTTGAGTTTTAGATGCAATCCCTTAAACGGTTCATCCATAGCTAAAACATCACCTTCATAGGCAAATGCTCTTGCAATGGATACCCTTTGGCGCATACCGCCACTTAGTTCATTGGGATAATAATCGGCAAAATCATTGAGTTCAACCAAAGAGAGACTGGCCTTCACTTGACTTTCAACATAAGCTTTGTCTTTTTTATCTAAAAGTACTAGGGCAACATTTTCCTTAACGGTCATCCATGGCAACAGTCTTTCTTCTTGAAATATATAAGAAAAACGCATGTCTGGGGGCATGATGATATCACCTGAATCCGGCTTCAGAATGCCTGCTATCACATGCATCAATGTGGTTTTACCACAACCCGAAGGTCCAAAAAAGCAATGGATTCGATTCTTATCCAATTCCAGATTAAAATCATGTAATACTTTCAGATCCCCATAAGATTTATGTATATTTTTTATAGATAGATTCATGATGTTTTCCTGCTTTCTTTAGCCCATAAAGCAAAAAAGCTTTCAAATATAAAACTTAGTATAATGACCACTATGGTCCAAGCAAAAAGCAAAGGTGTATCTAGATAAGCTTTTGCACTATGAAGATTGCTACCAATCGCATATTGAGGGTGGCTTAACACTTCTGCCGCCACACTCACCTTCCAGCCAAGACCTAGTGCCATAATAACCCCAGCCGTAAAAAAAGGCTTTATAGAAGGTAAGTAAATGTTTTTGATGATGACAGTTTTCTTCAGCTGATAGACTTTTGCCATTTCAATAAGTTTCGTGTCAATGTTCCTAATACCTGAAACCACGTTGGTCCATATAATCGGAAAGCACATTAAGAAACCTATAAAAATAGGTACATGAGTCGATTTAAACCAAATCAAAGCAATGATGATAAATGATATAACGGGTGTCGCTTTAATTGCTTTGACGATAGGATTAATGAAATCATATAACAACCCATTCAAACCACATAAAACACCCATTGTAACACCAAATACAAGTGAAAGGAAGAGACCTGCTATTACTCGATACACAGATGCTGCAATAATCTGCCAAAACCTAATGTCGACAACTAAATCAAGCAGTGCCCTTATAACACTTAGTATGGAAGGCACATATAAAGCACGATCAATAACCTTGTATGTAAGATGCCAAATCGCTAACCATAACAAACCTATCCCCAGTTTTTTCAGCCACTTTTTATTTTTCATAGTAAAAAGCATCATCTGCCAACTTCCCGCCAATTGAGTTGGGTTCAAAATTATACAGTACTTCAAAATACCTATCTAAAAAAGGTCTAGCTTCATACGCGTCCATATATACAATGTTTGAAAAAGGTATGGCTTGTTTGGCAATGGCCACACTTGGCAATATCCCATTGGCTTCAATCAACATAGCTGCTTCCTCAATGTTTTCATTTACATAAGCTACCGATTCTTTATATTCATTTAAAAACAAGTTAAGTGTTTCTTGATTTGCTTTGGCAAAAGCTGTCTGAGTCACGAGAACACCCATTGCTAGTTGGTTGCCTTCATTGGCGTCCTCCCACAATTTAGTCATATCCATAGCAATTCTTAGTTCGGGATTTTTCATCATAGCCGTGGTTACATGTGGCTGTGGTAACAACCCAATTGCCACATCTCCTTCTGCCATCGCCGCAGCCAAATCCGCATGCTGGAGATTATAAGCCAATTCCACATCTTGATTTATAGCCAAATCCGCTTCGTTTAACAGATACTGTAGAATAAAATCTGGTGAGGCACCTTTTCCACTCACATGAACCGTCTTATCTTTAAGGTCACGCATCTGGTGAACTGTATTACCATTTTCCAGCAAATAGAGTACACCAAGTGTGTTAACAGCCGCAACCATCACTTCACCTTCTGTCTTATTGTATAGCAACAACGCAACATTCGTTGGTACTGCCGCAACATCCACTTCACCACTAATGATTTTGCTAACCAATTCATCCGGACTATCTAGAATTTCAAAGGTATAGTCAAGAGCTGTTTCACCTTTTTGGGATAGGTTCATAAGTCTGACCATACCCATACCAGTTGGTCCCTTAAGCGTTCCCACTCTGACAACCGGATGGTTCACCTCTTCATTTATAGGCTTAGCTTCTTCCTGAATCACAGCATCCATTTCATCACTTGGAACTACAGTCATAGACTGTTCCGGATTTTGACAAGCTGAAGTTAGAATCATGATACCTACTATGCCTAATATAAGCTTATTCAGCTTCCAATCTTTTTTCATTTGTTCTCCTTATCTGCCTATTGAAGCGCCAAGCTTTTGTTTGGCTTAAGACCTGTTTGTTATCACTTTGTTGCACTACACGTATTTCATCCTCTTCATCTAAGTTTCTTTTTTCAATAAACAACCTATGGACATCTTTATAGGTTGTTTCTATTTCCTTATCATTGATATAAACTTTACTCCAAGGTGTGAACCCATAGCCTTCAATATGGATTTCATCTTCGAATTCTTTGATTTGTGAAATACCAATTTCTGAAAATCCCATGTTTAAGGTTTTCTGAATATAAGGTTCTTCATGATTGTAAACATATTTTTCACCGTATAGCATATCGTATTGAAGCATGAACAGTGTCTCTTGATAATTTGAACTGTCACTATAATTTTGATGTAACTTTGTTAGTAAACCTTGGTTTATACCAAATCGTCCTAATACATAAGAACCCAATTGATAAGTTTCTATGTCCTTTTTTCCTTTTATTGGTTGATCGTTTCGCCAGATAACATATTCTGTTTGATATCGGTTGTGATTGTCCAGATCTTCATTGCTGATATCAAAACTTGGTAAATGATCACCATAAAGTACCAAAACAACCGGTTCATCCACTTTACTTAAAGTTTCCACCAACTCACCAACAAACTGATCCACTTCATACAACTGATTGATATAATACTCAAATGCCACTTTTTTTTCTTCTTCCATATAGGATTGTATATATATTTTTTGATTAAGGTCAACTGGTGTTTTCGGATACTTACCATGGGCTTGTACGGATATAGCAAAAATAAAATCTCTCTGAGCGGTTGACTTCATGGCTTTTAATATTTCTTCTGTCAAATGTTTATCTTTTGCCCAGCCTATTGGCGAATAAGCCACATCAAACATGTACTCTAAAGAACTAAAACTATCAAACCCAAGATTGGTAAATACTTTGTCCCGATCATAGAATGTAGCTGTGTTATTATGAATTGCATGACTTTTATAGCCCAAATTCTCAAGATTATAGGGAATGGATTCACTTTGTGATTCTTGAAGAATCGTTTTATAAGGATACTCACCTGCCCCGAAATAATCCAAACTCATCCCTGTAAGTACTTCAAACTCTGTATTAGCCGTTCCTGCACCGATAGATGGAACCGTCAAAAATCCTGATGCAAAATCATTTTTCAAATTAGTAAAATTAGGAATTGGATTTTCTGAAAATCTCATACTCTTTATATGATTTACATCAATAAAGGATTCAAGCTGAACCATAATAATATTCGGCTTCATTATACCCGTATCCATGCCTTTGGTCTCACTTAATTTCCTTAATATTTCCTCCATACTCATTTCGTCATAGCCATCCGGCTTCTCAATCCCTCTGTCTACAACGCTTGTAGAAAAGCAGTATGCAAATCCATAATCCTCATAGGCATCCGCAAGGTTACCAAAATCACCTGAGAAAGCAACTGTCTCCGATGCAACGTTAGGCATCATAAACATTAAGCCCATAATTGCTCCTGCCGTTATAAAGGCTTTTCTATAATAAACTTGTTTTTTGGGAAGTTTCTTCCACGCTATACCAATACCCAGTAATGTTAAAATCAAAGCAATACCAATTATAATAATCTGAAAATTGTTTAAATAGATATGTAGGATGCTCATGACGGACTTAAGTATATGAAAGTCAATAGCTGCTAGCGGTGTCGTCCTAAATCCCAGCACCATAAAATTACCAATACCAAGACTAATCCATACTATAGATATCAAAACTAAAAAAAAGTCTTTCTTTTTTAACAGTTCTGCTAATGATAATGTAAACAACACAATAAGAGCATTATAAAGGAACATACCCGGATTTCTAGTAGCATAGCCCAGACCTTCCGTTAATGAACGTCGACTTAACATTTCAAGCAACAGTGTAATCCCTATAGCTGATCCGGCATTATAAGAAATCGGCCAGTTCTTGACTTTATTGGCATTATTTATAGATGATAAGCTCATGTTATCTATATTTTTATTTCTTAATGATTTAATTTTAGTAAATACATTCATACTGATTTCCTCTTCCTTACAATAAATATTAGGTCTAAATAAAAACAAACAAATTTTGCCTTATACCATATTATACCACTCTGCGAAGACCTTGGCCATACGATATCCAAACCAAACTTATCATTTTTTACGTTCCAGCCTTTCTATCATCTCACAGCAAAGACGTCCAGTATGATAAAAGGTCTTCCACTCTGTCACCATAGCTTCTTCTTTCTCAATACTACCGTCCGGATTTATACATGGCAACCATTCACTATTTTTTCTAGAATCTATAAATAGTTTCTCAGTTTTATGCCATATTTTTTTTGCCATTTCATAATATGACTTGTCGCCTGTCATCTCGTAGGCATTATAATAACCTATTACGGCTTCCGTATGGGCATACCACCATAAATGCCGGTCGATTTGCCCATGTTCCATGCCAATGTAAAAAGAGCCGTCCTCTTGTAAGGCAACTTTTGAAATGTGATGGATCACTTCCAATAGCTTTTGCTTCAAACCATTATTTTCATATCCAATCGTTCTCATGGCATCATAAATCAACCATGTACTCTCTATGTCTCTGCCATAGGATACACTATCGGATACTTGTTTCCAGTTTTCATCAAAATAAACACCAAAGCCTTTTGAATCACCAATGAATATCTTTTGATCAAAAAGTTCTAAAAGCCATTGTATTCTATTTTGCAAGCCTGCGTCGGGCCAAATTTTATATAAATTGGTATAGCCTTCTAATAGGTGAAGATAACACACGCCTGTTCTATCAAAAATCAGTTCTATTCGTTTCATCATATTGTTGTCACTTGGCACCCAACTGCCATCTAGTGCTTCGATATATTTGTTTTCTTTATCTTTAAAGGCTTTTTCTTCTATTAAATGAAATAGTCTTTTTGCATGTAACAATACTTCCTGATTGTTGGAAACGCCATAATACTCACTAAGACCATACAGTACATAGGCTTGAAAAACAATGTGTTTCATAGTTGAAACGAGACTGCCTTTATACGTAACTTGAGCAAAAAAGCCACCATTTGTCTTATCATAAAGCTCATTGACCAAAAAATCATAGGCATGTTCGGCCATCTTCAAATCTTCTTTATTACCCAGTGTCTTATAAGCCTTAGAGAATGCCCATAATAACCTAGCGGTTCCGATTGTATGCTTATCGCTATGCTTCTCTATGGTTAAGTCGTGATGAACATATCCAAAAAAACCTCCATATTGAGGATCTTTGAGATTTCTCCAAAAAGGTAATATACGTTGCTTAAGTTCTTTTCTAAATACTTTTGCTGACATTTTTGTCATTTTTTAGTCCTTTCATAAGCAGTACAGTCATTAATCCAAGTAAATGTTTATAAATTCACTTTTAAGTATTGGCTCAATACATGAACCACCATTTGGTGATCTTGTTCTGATGGTAACCCTGAAACCGTTATGGTGCCAATAACACCCGTGTCTTTTATTATTATTGGAAAAGATCCACCATGGGCTGCAAAGTTACCTGAATCTAAAAAGTAGACTTCTTCCATCGTTCCACCTTTAACTTCCAGTTTTAGGCTCATATACATGGAACTATGCCCAAATCGATTGACCACATTAGATTTTCTTTTAACCCAAGTATCATTGTCCGATGAAGTCCCTTCCATGGCTACATGAAAAAGCTGATGATTGTTTCTGGTGATGTCTATAGTTACCGGCTTATTATGCTTTTTTGCTTGTTCGACAAGCAATAGGCCTATTTCAAGGGCCATCTTATTACTAAACGTATCAAATTGCAATACTTCTTCTTGATTCAATAAATATGTCATCTTTTCTTTCATCGTCATGGTTTATCTCCTCGTGTTCGTTATTTTTATAGCCTTTAAAAGGAGTGCCAAATAGCACTCCTTTTGCTTTAGCTTAACTTATTTCCGCATTTATTACAGAATAAGGCATCTTCCGGTACTTGATTCTTACACTGACTACAGATTTTTTCAACTTGTTGATGTTCTTCTTGAAAGAATGCTCCTAGTTGTTTATTTAACTGAAAGCTCAATTGCTCTTTGGTATAGGCTTGATGGTTGACATAGATCAGACCGTCTTCTTCTTTTTCAATATGAACAAAATGGTTGCACAGGGCAGTAGGTGCAATGAAAAATCTGCCTTTGGTCTCAAACCCATCTTTACCGGCTACTTTAATCTCAATACCTGAGGCTAGAAGCCATGTCCTATAAAACTCAACACCTGTTATCTGACCCGCTTCACCAAAGGTCATTATAACATCACCGTCATCTTTTTGTCCTGCATTTTCTAAAAAGTTTAACTCCATTAAAAGAGAGGCGTGTTTTGCTTCTAACTTTAAGTCTTCTTCTAAAATACTTGGCGTTAAGACCAAGAAGGCCGGTAGAAGCCACCTTATATCATTGCTTCCGATTGATTCACTCATCTTTTTTGCAAAATCAGCGTAAGATAGGGTTGATTTTTCTGTATATCTATAAGCCAACATATTTTCAAATGTGATCCTTCTAAACATATCGATCCCATGTAATAAAAATAGAAATTCTTCAAGTCTAATTTTAGGCGGCATATAGTTGGCTACTGTGGTCTCGCAATCCCCTCCGTATTGATCCATCCACCAATCTATATAACTTTCTATTTGATCATAAAGGCCTAGGACAAAAATACCCTCTGTGATTTTTGAAACTGAAACAACAGCCTTACCTTCTACCTTATTACTATATAGTCTAACTTGGTCAAGATGGGTACTGCCACCACCAATTTTTTGATGAATAATTATATCCGGTGCACCTATGATGCGTCCTATTTTTCCAAAATCAGAATCTTCTAAATAAGCACTATAGAATTCTTTCAGAGATTTTTGCCTTTCTTTACTAATAGGCTTTAGATCCATAAGGATGGACTCATTTTGTGGATTAATACCCAGTTCTTCTGTGAATAAAGCTAAGAGATCTTCCTCCTCAACTTCAAAGACTTTTAGTCTTGTGTTCTCTAACATCTACCCCTCACTCCTTTCAATTGCATCTATTATTTTCATATAATCACGCTCATCTAAAGCATCCTCTTCAAACTCAAAAGCCATATCATCTTCCCACATCTGTCCTTCTTGAATGAACTTGAGCTTATGACTGCCCTCAAGTTCTAAGTAAGGGCACCCTCTAACCACACTTTTTAGTTGTAGTGACGCATCTTGTGGTTCAATCCATAAAAGCTTTCCATTTCTTATATAAGAGGCCAAATCAAAATCATAATCCATTAAAGAAGGCGTCAAACTAACCCATTGTCCCGGTGTTAACATGCCGGAAAATGCATCCGTTTCTTCCCAGTATCGATCCGTTCCCCAATCATTGACACGTTTTTCACCTTCCAGCATGGGGTCAGCATAATAAACCATCATATAGCCGGTATGTGCACCTATTTTAACGGTTGATAACACGGCTTTAACTTGATCAAAAGCCAATAACCTAGGTATCACAAAAGGTACATCCGGACCAGGTGTTACTATAAAAGGGGCCACTTCCAATGGCGCTTCTAATTTCAAAGCACCATCCATGGCGAAATAAGTTTTAGGTAGAATTGCTTCCGGTCTTTTTGGGGATTCATTGTTCCACCAGAGCCCATCTATGCCATCCACATCCATAGCTAAAGTTAGGATTTCTCCTGTAAAAGGACATCTGGATACATTAACATTTGGCAACTGATTCAAATAAGTCTCCGCTAAGCCTTCCATTTCCTGATTTACTTCTTCGGTGGGCATCTCTGTTTCTAATAGCTGATTCCATTTGACATCCAATTCGAATAAACGCTCTAATATTTGACGACGTTCTAAACCTTTTGTTGTTAGTTCCATACTATCCCACCTCCATCCCTGAGCTTCTAAGTAGTTCTTTAATGGCTTTCACTTCATCATCCGGTATACCGCTCCAATTACCCTCTAACACTTGATCCAACTTATCTATGGGTATCTTAGCACCTGTCTGATAAGTAGAAGTTGGTTTGTTCAGTGGATTAAAGGTTGTCAAGCCTTTTTCTCCCTCTTTTGCTGCGTTAATCATTTTTGCTTTTGCTTTCAGATTAAATGCTTCTTCTTCTTTAACCCAAGACATCAAATCTTCATGCATAACATTAGAGTCCGGTGTTTTTCCAAGTTTATCCATAACTTGTTTTTTGATTGAAGGTCTTACTGGGGTACCGTCAAAATTGGTTATGTCATACCCGTCTAAATCGCCTGTGATGTATTTGTTGCTTTTAACGTCCAGTACACGTCCGTCAATAACCTTGTACTTACCTTGGTCCTCATACTGCTTCATAACTTTTCCGAGCTTATTGTACTCTCTACGTCGATCAATATATTTCTGAACGATTTCATTTTGTGTCTTGGGACTTAGAGACTTCATAACATCCTTGGGTGGTAATTTAGGCTTGTAATAGCCCACTAAGCCTTCACTGTTTTTGGGTCCACCCAGTATTTCATCTACAATATCCAAAGTCTTTGCTTTCATATCTTGACGCTTTGGTACTGCCTTACCAGATTCAACCCATACACTTGCACTCTTGGTTGTAGGTCGTGTATGAATCTTTACACCAAAATCATCCACTGTGTTTTGAACAATAATCTTAGATTTTTGCGTCATTCCATCCATGTTGGGCAACTTGTTTGCTGTTTTATAGCCAAGTCCGGTTTTAGTTTCCAATACAGGTTTGATACCTTTTGTAACTTTCATGCCTGTTTTTGCCATACTCTTGCCGCCAATATTCACCAGATCATCTACCAAACCACCTAGTTTTCCAATACCTTTATTAATGGCTACCCCTGCTTTTCCTACACTTGCTATGGTCGTACCTAATTTGATTGTTCCCGTTGCAACATGACCAATTCGCTTAACCAAAGGAATATTAGGGTCCCATGATTTTTCAAAATCGTCTATACCGGTTGTGCTTTTTATGAATTCCCATGCTTTTTTAGGGTCCTTAACCGTATTTATAATGGCCTTCCCTGCTTGAACAACCACTTTACCTGTCTTTTTACCTAAATCAATAGCTGTCTCAACTACAATTTCCGGATTTTTAATGATTTGTTCTACGGTTTTTTTGGCCGTCTCTTTTGCTAACTCATAACCTTTGTTAATGTCATCAATGGAATTTTCAATCGCTTTTGTAATAATAGATGGATCTCTTCTTATGTCATCTATGGTACGTTTGGCCTCTGCTGCAGCATTGGATATACCCGTACCTACAACAACAGCCGTCTCAACCAATTCGTCCCCAATATTGATGACGGAATCACCTATGATTTTGCCTAGATTGTTGCCTTTGTTGGCCTTTCCTTGTTCATACTCCAACCATTCCATATCTCGCTTTAATTGTTCTAACTTTCTTTTGTCAATTTCTTTCTGGATGGTTGCCATTTCATGTTCATATTTATCATCGATTTCTTTCATAGCTTGTTGCATAGCGGTTTGACCATTTTTTTCCAGTTCTTTATTATGCTCAAGATGTTTTTTAACATCATCAAATTGCCCTGGTGACTCTTGTCGATGTTTTTCTAAGTCAAAAGGATTACCCGTCTCTGCATTTACCCATCCACCTGTTATCGGATCTCTCACTATCAATTCTTGAGCCCCATTATGGGTGGTTGTAATGACCATACTCTCCGGTTCTTCAGGTATGCTTGGTATAGGTTCTTGATAGCCTTCTGTTGGCGCACCATCTTCCTTATTTTGATTTGAGTTTGTTTCATCACCACTGTAATCTTCTTTGTAATCCTCACTTGCTTCTTCATGACCATAATCTTCATTTTCATAAGAGCCACTGGAATCAACGGTTGATGCATCACCAGGCACAATCTCATTGTCCCCTATAGATACCGCATCTTCCGGATCGCCACCCGAATTACCAAGAGCATCCGCCAACTTTTTCCATGCATCTGCTTCTCTTTCATCAATAAGACCTTTACCTAGTGAATTATTGGCATCTTTCATAGCCTGTTCACCTACACTTAATTCAGTGACAAGTTCTTTTGGCTTCAATAAATCTAATATAACACTCACCACCAGGCCTACTAGAGGTGGAAATAGCATACCCACACCCGCTTCAAAAGGCGTATTGGGACCAGGAATATTGCCAACACCATAAGCTTTTCTAAGGGCTACCATGACAAACGGTGGTAATTCTTTTTTTACCCGTCCACCGCGCAAGCTTAAGGAATAAGTATTTTCATCGGCGCCCTTTTCTTTACTAGCAGCTCTTGAGTAATAACCTTCTCCAGCCATGCCAATAGTGATCCTACCATTGACTTCTTTTTTAAACGTCACCTCTGAGATGGCTGCAATATTAGCATTGTAGGGTAGGTTTGTTAGATCCGCTGCAAAACTAAACTGTGCTGTCAGGCCGTTTTCATCACGCTCACTCACCGTACAAATCTGAGAAAAAGGCATACCCTCATATTGGCCTAACAATTCAATGGTATCTCCATAGTCCAATACACTAAGGGGATAGTCTTCAAGGTAAAAACTCCGCTCGCCACCAGACACAGGCCCCATCAAAGTTCTGGTTTTATACATATCCAGCCATACTTTATACGTTCCCGTAAAATCCGTCATCGGTGGTGCTGGTAAAGAAGCCCCAATGTAAAACATCGGTTCTCCACTATCCTCATAATTCAGAGCTGCTGGGTCACTCATGTCCAAATAATATTGGCCGGCTGGTAATAGAATACTTGGCGTGGCTTGCCATAAGCCATTCGGTACATTACCAAGACTTGCCCCTTGAGCATACATGCTGGCTATCTCGTTCCCCAGTTCATCCCGTACATAAATTATTCCAGGTATTGCCCCCATGCCTTGATTATATGTATTAAGAATGATTTGATCCAAAGACATTTCGCTTTCAAAGTAGAAGGACGGCGCTAATAGGTCTGTTGTCGTCCCTATACCTTGGTCTTCATAGCCCGCCTCCCGATCTTCAATATACAGCTCATATAGTTCTAATAGTTCTTCTTCTCCAAAACTAACATAAGGATTATATGCTTCGTCAGTTTTTTCCTCTTCTTCGAGAACATTCTCCATTAAAGCATCTAAGTATTTTTCATAAGCTAGAAAATCCATACCTTTAACAAGGAATGTGCTCATCGGAATTTCATTACCATCAAGAACGAGCGTATAGTCACCGGATGGCAAAATCATATCCATAAAAGGTGCGAAAAAATAGGAAGTATTTCTTTCACTTGCCGTAAAATTGCCATCCTCATCTGAAGCCCCAATACCGCCAATAATGTCGGCAGTTCCTTCAAAACCTTGATAGATATTTCCTCGACTGTCTTGAATATAAAGTTCCATCGGACCGATACCGGTGCCTTCAAAGGGTATATATATACCTGTTATCACTGTCATATCTCTAAGATTGAACTTCATTGAGCCAATAAAACTTGTAACTTCTGCGTAGCTTGTTGGGACTTGCACATTATGTGCTTCCCCTATTTCATCTTCATCTTGAGCTTCTACCTCAACCCTACCACCTGTATAGCCTACAATCAGACTGGATTTTCCGTCAAAATCCATATACTCACTATACCACGTACCCGATTTGGCAATCTAGGTTCTTTAGCCGCACCCATTGAGAGAATTGGCAAAAAGTTGACAGCCATCATAAAAATAACCATAATTCTAGCTATACTTTTCCTCATAGTCCAAAACCTCCTCCCCCGGCTAATGATCGCATCAAATTGATACCACCTTCTATATATGCAGGTACTTTTGTCATAAGTGGAATACTCAGTGTCCATGCTATTGCAAATAGAAAAGAAACCCCGGAAGTTGCAATTGTATTTTTAATCTCTTGCTTGCCTTTGATTTTGCCCATTTCAATAGCGGATGCTGTTCCGACAGACATGATTCCCGCAGAAATAAAGCCTAAAGTCATAGACCACCTTAAAACAAAAGTTGCAAAGATTAACATAATTGTAAAAGGGGTCAAAAAAAGCATACCCATTGATGTGACCCCAATAAGTTAGACTTTATTGCGTAGCAGTTTTTAACTGCTACGCAATAATTTTATGCAGCCAAGAGATTGAGCCTATATTCTACAG
>PGZS01000033.1 GCA_002841435.1 Firmicutes bacterium HGW-Firmicutes-3
CATCTCAACCACCAAGTTCATCTAATAGGCAATCTAAGGGGGCTGTCGATATTTTCTATATGCTTGATGACCATCTTGACTTCACGGATAGTGCCATCTATGAAAAGGCCATGTATTTTTTTAAAGATGTAATTTTACAGGGAGGTTATGAGACATCCAATTCATTATTAAGAAAAAGTGCGCATGTTGGTATCTATCTGGTTTTAGGGTTTATGGTTTCGCTACTGGCATATTATTATCACAGACGATACCATCTTGCTTTTATTATTGGCATAAGTCTACCGACTTTGATAGCGGTTATGGACGAATTTCGTCAGAGCTTTATAGGACGTACTTCATCTTTAAGTGATGTGGTTCTAGATAGTTTTGGAGCTACAGTAGGAACAATCCTATGTCTATTGATGTTGTTATTGATAAAATTTGGTATGTATATTAGAGGCATTATGTTTAAAAAGAATGGGCATAAACAAGGAGAAAAAAATGGCGATTAAAACCGTATCAATTATTGGGCTTGGTGCACTTGGGGTCCTATATGGTCATCATTTGGCTATGAATATGCCTTTAGACAATCTGAGGATTATAGCGGATGTCGATAGAATAAAACGTTATAAAAGGGATAAGATCTATTGTAATCATGAAGTAGTTGATTTTAACTACATGACTCCGCAGACATTTTGTACACCTGCAGATCTTGTCATCTTTGCTGTTAAATATAAGGACTTAAAGGATGCTATAGAAGCTGTGAAGCATCAGGTTGGTGATCAAACCATCCTATTGTCAACGCTTAATGGGATCAACAGTGAGGGTGAAATTGGTAGCATTTATGGCATGGAAAAGATGCTATATTGCGTGGCACAGGGAATGGATGCACTAAAAATAAATAATGAATTAACCTATTCAAATCAAGGGATTCTTTGTTTTGGTGATATTGAAGCCGGCCAGCCATCAGAAAAAACGATGGAGGTGGCAAAATTCTTCGAGTCGGTAGCATTGCCTTATGAAGTTGAAAAAGACATGAAGCATCGCATGTGGGGTAAATTCATGACCAATGTAGGTGTTAACCAAACTATAGCATATTTTGAAGGTGATTTTTCGACTATTCAAAAGTATGGGCCTGAGCGCGAGATGATGGTTTCGGCAATGAGAGAGGTTATGATATTAGCTAAATATGAAGACGTGCACCTATCAGAGGAAGATTTAACTTACTGGTTAAGAGTATTAGATACACTGAACCCTACAGGGCGACCATCCACGCGCCAAGATATGGAGGCTAAGCGAACCAGTGAAGTGGATTTGTTTGCAGGTACAGTCATATCACTAGGGAAAAAACATCAAATAGAGACACCAATCAATCAGATACTTTATGATCGTATTAAGTACTATGAGAGCTTATTCTAGACAATAATTTAATAAATATGTACAAAATATGTATAAAAATCATCGACCTGCTTCAAATGCATTGTATTAAGTTTGTTGTTCTAGTATAATGTAATAAAATAAGAATTATGCTGTTATATAAATAGAGATTCAGCATAATAAGGGGCAACATATTAATAAAACATGACGAGGATGGAAGGAAGTATAAAAATGAAGAGGATATTAGCGACGTTAATGGCATTTACCATGTTACTTAATTTATTTGGTGTGCAGGTTTTTGGGGCAGAGGTTACGGAACCGGATTTGGTGACGGCATTTGTTGACCATGTTTTTAACTTGAAGCACAAGGATCAGTTTGTAGACCTTATCGCGGTGATTCGCAAGGTGGACGAAAAAGAAGATATGTTAAAGGCCTATGAAAAGGCTTTTAATGGCTTAACCAGCGGACAACAAGACCGATTGGAATCCTTCGGTGTGACTTTAGAAGCGATGGAAGCTTTTGTAGACTATATCATGACGGAAACATATAACGAAAAAAAGCTTGAGGAATACTTAGGTCTTAGTCCTAATCCCAATAGACCCGCAAATAAAGCAGCTTTTAGAGCTTCCATTGAAGCTAGAGAAGGTGCTTTTAGAGCTGCACTTGAAGCATCAGGTGCTAGTATAGCTGCTTTAGATGCCGGTTTTGCACGCATGGATAAACTTTTTGATTTATTAAATGATGCAATTCTCTTGAATTCACTTGGTATTTCCGTTCCTTTTTTGGTAGCGCAAACACCAAATTCAAGATTCACACTTGATCGAGTAGAAGCTCAAAAAATAATAACCATTGCGAACTCAAAACTAAATAATGGCATTGAAAATGCAGAAACTGTATTAGATGGTCTACAAGAATTTGTAGATTTTTATAATACAGCATCGCCTAATGATCGAACTCAACTATATAGATATTTTAGTCGATTTGGATTTGTACGTCTTGTTACAGGCGGCGGACCTGGCGGTGGCGCAGGTGGCGGTGGTGGTGGTTCAACACCGATTGTTAATTTGACAGATGAAGAGATTGCTCTAGCAATACCCAAATTCCTTGATATTGTGGGCTTTGAATGGGCTAGAGAAGCCATAGAATCATTATTTGCTCATGGTATTATTAAAGGTAAGTCAGAGACCATTTTTGACCCTTCTGGGTTTGTTACGAGAGCTGAATTTGCCTCTATGTTATCGAGAATGTTAGAATTAATACCGACATCAGAAGTAAGTAATTTCAATGATGTCAAATCCACGGATTGGTTTTATAATGATCTAAGAGCGGCAGCTGAGAGCGGTATTATAACAGGTTATGGTAATGGTGCTTTTAAGCCACATCAAAAAGTAACACGTGAAGAGATGGCAGCAATGATTAGCCGCGTGTTAAAAACAAGAAATATAGAGGACCCTACGGATGAAGAGATTGATGTCTTGCTAAATGAATATGATGATAAGGAGCTGCTTGAAGCATGGTCTAGGAAAGGCTCTGCACTTGCTGCCAAACTTGGAATTATTCAGGGTTATGATGAAGATGGCAAGAAAAACTTCAAAGCAAAAAGATTTGCTACACGAGCTGAAGCGGTTGTTATGCTTTATAGAATGGCTACGCATATAGAAACCGTCGTTGTTATAAAAAAGGCAGATTTAGAAGAAGAAACTGCTACTGAGTAAGTGAGAGTAGGTAATTGTGATGGTTAAGAAAATAATTTTTGGCATTGGTTTGTGTGTGGTGATTGGCTTTACAATTCCTTTTATCATGTCAAAACAGAATCTGGGCCAGAATATTGATGTTGAAGATTTGAAAAAGCAATTTGAACAAGAACTTGAAATGATGCAAGAGCAGACACTGCGGGAAAGTTATGAAGCGATGTGGGATGAGCATATGGAAAAGAATCCCCAGGAACTTGACGATTTGCTTGGTGAAATAGAAAAATCAAATAATAGTGAAGTTGATATTAATCCGAATGTGGATGCGGAAGAAGAAACTACAGTTACGCCATCATCAACTACAGCAACGACTGCTGTAGCTGATGAAGTGGATTTTGTTGATGTGGAGACAATCCCCTTGAGTGACGGAGAAGTCATTACGGAGAAAATTGTCAAGGACCAATGGGTAAATCAGAAGATTCAAATACATAAGGATCAGATATCAGATTCTGACTTAGGCACAGGCGCCGGTATTTATAACAAGTTGGACACAAACTATTTGTTTGGTCTTGCAGAAGGTGGTTTAACGCTTGAGGAAGAAGAAGAAGTAAAAGCATATTTAAGAGCAAACCTATCAGAGGCAGAGCTTGGTACAGCGATAGAACTATATAGTAAGTATGTGCATTTACTAAACTAGAGCAATTTACATGAAGATAATGAGAGTAGGGTATAAGCATGAATGAAGAGTATCAAGAGCTTGATTTAGTTGAGCTCTTAAGAGGTGTCGTATCAAATTGGTGGTTGATTTTGCTTTTTATGATTATAGCTGCAGGGTCATCTTATTATGCAACCAAGACTTATGTGGTGCCTATTTATAAGGCTGAGTCCACCTTGTTTATTGGTAAAGAGAACAATGTTTTATCAGGAATTAGTTTAGGTGATTTTCAGTTAGACAGTAAGCTGGTTATTGACTACAGGGAATTAATTAAAACAAGACTGGTGACGGAAGAGGTTATTAGCGACCTTGAACTAAAGTCCACTAGGAATGAAGTTATTAGTAACTTACGTATCAATATCATCACAGAATCCAGATTTATGAATGTAACATATCAAGACCCCATACCAGAGAGAGCAACACAAATTGTAAATAGGTTTTCTCAGGTACTGGTAGAAAAAGCGGAAACTATTGTTGGTGTTAATAATATTCAGATTGTTGATTATGCCATCACACCAACGACACCAATAAGTCCCAACCCTATCATGAATGCTATGATTGCTGCTATGGTTGGTGCTATGGTAGCCATGGGAATAATTCTATTGAAAATGGCGATGAACAATACAATAAAGGATGAGTCTAGTGTAGAAAAGGAATTTGGCATTCCTGTGCTTGGTGTTATTCCTAAGTTCAAAGGTGAAGGGAGGACATCATGATCAGCAAAGACCTAATTAGTGTTAATCAGCCGGAGTCTTTAGCCGCAGAAAGCTATAAAATGTTTAGAAGTAACCTGAAATATATGAAAGTAGATACAGATAAGAAAGTGGTCATGTTTACGTCGTCTGTTTCAGAAGAAGGTAAAACAACAAGCATTTCCAATATTGCTACGAGTTTTGCCTTAGACGGAAAGAAAACATTGTTGGTGGAATGTGACTTACGCCGTGCCAGGGTGCATAGCGTGTTTGGTATCAACCAAAGCCCCGGTATTTCCAATATGCTTTCAGAAAAAATGTCACTTAAGGATGCTGTCCATCAGATTAGTGAGGTTCCATTACTGGATGTGCTAACGGCAGGCCCACTACCGCCATCACCTGCAGAATTGTTAGGATCTAAAGCACTTGAAGAGATTATATATGAGGCGAGAAGTCATTATGATATGATCTTAATTGATGCACCACCGGTTCTGAGTGTGACAGATGCCATTGTACTTAATAGATTGGTCGATGGTGTTGTACTGGTCATAGCAGCAAATGAAACCAAGAAAAGTACTGTCCACAAGGCCATTGCTGCCTTCAAAAAAATTGAAGCAAATATGCTGGGTATTTTAATCAGTAAGGTGGATATGAAGCGAAATGACTATTATGACTACTACAAAAAAGGTTACAGTTACACCCATGTAAAAACAAAAAAATCAAAACAGGTTATTGAGTATAGTGATAACTAGTTAGAACTCTTGAGTTAGAAACTCGAAAATAGCGAACCTATGCATAATTGCATAGGTTCGCTATTTTCAAAGCCAAACAAATATGATATAATGTCATTACATGATGTGAACAATTAACCTGTTCGAATATGAGACTTAACCATAGAGCTAATAATGGAAGCAATGGAGATGAGACTATGAGAATGTATGACGTAATTGAAAAGAAAAAATTAGGCGAAATATTGACAGAGTTAGAAATCAACTATGTTGTAGAGGGTTTTACTAAAGGTTCTATCCCGGATTATCAAATGTCAGCATTATTAATGGCCATTTACTTTCAGGGCATGAACAATGATGAAACCATAGCATTAACTTTAGCGATGGCTAAAAGTGGTGATATGTTGGATCTCTCTAAGATAGAAGGTATCAAGGTTGATAAGCATAGTACAGGTGGCGTGGGTGATAAGACATCATTGGTGCTTGCACCTATGGTGGCGGCTCTTGGTATACCGGTTGCGAAGATGTCTGGACGAGGTCTTGGTCATACTGGCGGTACGATAGATAAGCTTGAGGCTTTTACAGGTTTTGATACGAATATGTCAGAAGAACAGTTCATTAATAATGTAAACACCATTAAGATTGCTATAGCCGGACAGACTGCAAACCTTGCACCGGCTGATAAAAAGCTCTATGCTTTGCGAGATGTAACTGCAACGGTAGACAGTTTTTCATTAATCGCCGGCAGTATTATGAGTAAAAAAATTGCTTCCGGTGCTGATGCCATCGTTTTAGATGTAAAAACCGGCTCAGGTGCCTTTATGCGTGACGAGGCAGATGCTATTAAGCTTGCGAAAGCAATGGTAGACATTGGAAATGGTTATGGTAGAGAAACTGTGGCAATTGTATCAGATATGAATCAACCCTTAGGCTATGCAGTGGGCAACACTTTAGAGGTTATCGAAGCCATAGAGACCTTGAAAGGAAACGGTCCTGAAGAATTGATGGAATTGTGCTTACAACTGGGTACACAAATGGTACTGTTGTCTAGATTGACAGAGGATGAAGATGAGGCTAGATCCATGTTAGAGGAAACCATTGTATCCGGTTTGGCTCTTGCTAAGTTTAAAGAATTTGTAAAAGCTCAAGGCGGGGACACGGTTTACATTGACCAGCCGGATCTTTTTGAGAGAGCAACCTTAATTCAGAAGGTTAAAGCAAGAGCTACAGGTTATATCGCTCATATTGAAACAGAGGAAATCGGATATGCTACCATGATGTTAGGTGGAGGCCGGGAGACCAAAGACAGTCCTATTGACTTATCGGTCGGTTTTGTTTTCAAAAAGAAGTTAGGTGATTTTGTGGAAAAAGGTGACACAATCGCGCTAATATATGCAAACAATGAAGAAAAATTAGTAGCTTCAGAAGCTAGGTTTTTAGATGCTATTACCCAACAAAAAGAAGTTTATGAAAAACTGGATTTAATAAAGTGTTTATTGAAATAATATTGAAAAAGCCTCTGTGAAGGCTTTTTTCTTTGTTCTTCTCTAGGAAAGTCATATTCTAGTATTCAGTCTTGAAGCGTGGCGAGCCTCTTTGTTCTTAATCCTTAGACGGACAGACTTATCCCTTGCTATTTCCATGATTTATTAGTAAAATAGCTTATGAGCATAATTTTACACTCACAAATTCTTGAAAGCGATGACTTAGGAGATAAAACATGACGATACTCATAGTTAGATTGATTATCAATACCTTATGTGGTGTGATAGTAATGGTGGCTCACGAACTGCCAAAAGTTTTTGCCGCTCATTTCTTAACCCATCCCATATACAGAAAAAAAACCATTTCTATACCTAAATTAACGAAATTTATTGATCCTATTGGTTTGACTCTTTTTGCATTTTCAACCTTTGGTGTGGGTTGGCAAAAGCCAGTTGAATACAACCCTAATCGCCTTAAAGATAAGGAAAAAAGTCTGTTGCCTTTAATGCTATCAGGACAATTATCCAGTCTTTTGTTTATGCTATTTATGCTACCCATATTCAACTATTTGATTCAAATAAAAGCAAATCCTTTCTTAATATACGGAGCTTATAAACTTGTGGTATTTAATATGGTTATTTTTGTTGTGAATCTATTCCCTGTACCACCGTTGGATATGAGTAAGATGATTTATGCTTTTTCGCCTAACAATTATTTTAAACTTATACAAAATCAACGTTATATTCATGCCGGTTTCATATTGATGATTGCCTTTAATATCATCGAAATACTTGCAAGAGAGTTGTTGAGCCCAATACTTAATCTGGTAGCATAGGAGACAACCATGGTATTATCAGTTAAATTGGATAATTTTGAAGGTCCACTAGATCTTCTACTGCATCTTATTGATAAAAACAAATTAAATATATACGACATACCAATTGTGGTGGTAACCAAGCAATATCTAGAACACATTCGTCGTATGGAAGTCGGGCAGATGGAGGTTATGTCAGAATTTATTGAAATGGCAGCCATTTTAATTAATATTAAGTCCAAGATGTTATTACCCAAGTACGAAGAAGAGGAAGAAGAAACTGAAGATCCTAGAGCTGTTTTGGTACAAAAGCTCCTAGAGTATCGTAAATATAAGATGATCTCAATGGATCTGAAGGAACGTCATGATCAGGCAGACAAAATTCTCTTCAAGGAACCGAGTATACCGGAGGAAGTAAAAAATTATACTCAGGCGCCGGACACAGCAGCTTTGCTTGAGTCTTTAGAATTTGGAAAATTATATCAAGTTTTTCAATCGGTTCTAAAGAGGAATGAAGACAAGATGGATGTGGTTAGAAGTCATTTTGGAGATATTAAGAAAGAGGCCTTTACCGTACAAGATAAGATTGAACAATTATTAAACTTAAGAGAAAATTATAGTTCACTTAGTTTTGCTGATTTGTTAGACAACCTTAGTACCAAAGTAGAAATGATTGTCACTTTTCTAGCTGTTTTGGAACTGATGAAAATGGGTAGTATACGCGTCGTTCAAACGGATGTCTTTGATGACCTAATTATCCGCTTTGTATAAAAATATAGATGTAAGAAGGAAAAAACATGAATTTTAGTAAAACTGAAGCTGCCATTGAAGCCATATTGTTTTCTATGGGTGAGGCTGTGCCGACAAGGAAAATTGCAGAAGCTTTGGAGCTAGCCGTTGATGATGTATACCAAGTCCTTTTGAATATGAAAGACAAGTATGATGAGCATGAACGTGGTGTTATGCTCTTAGAAATCGACGAAAGCTTTCAAATGTGTACCAAGCGGGAATATTATGAGCAAGTTAAAAAAATTAATTTTAAGTTGAAGGAGTTCATTTTAACAGATGTATTGATTGAGACTTTATCTATAGTGGCATACAAACAACCGGTGACACGTGCTCAGATAGAAGCCATACGAGGTGTTAACTCTAATCATGCGGTCAACAAGCTTATAGAATATAATCTCGTCTGTGAAGTTGGTCGTCTGGAAGTGCCGGGTAGACCTATACTTTTTGGCACGACCAAAGATTTTTTAAGAGGATTTGGTCTTCAATCTGTTAAGGAATTACCGGAGCTTGGTGCAGAAGCATTAAGTCATCTTAAAGAAGAAGTAGAACAAGAGATGCAACTTACATTACCTCAAGATGGGCCATTAGGAGATAATCAGCCGATACAGTTTGAGGAAGAACCGGTAGAAAATAGATGGACAGATGAAAAAATGGATGAGATAAACAACTTAAAAGATCAGGAAGAAGAACAAGAAGAAGAGCATGAAGAGGAACAAAATAGGGTCATTGATCTTGACAATTTGGTTTTGATCGTAGATGAATCCTAAATTCCCCGGAAAGTGAATTATGATGGAAATAAGATTACAAAAATATATTGCGGATGCAGGTATTGCATCTAGAAGGGCCGCTGAAAAGCTCATTTCTAGTGGTGAAATCAAAGTGAATGGGCAAGTGGTACGAGAAATGGGTGTAAAAATTAATCCAATTGAAGATGTGGTCACCTATAAGAATAAGGATTTGAAAAAAGTTGAAATCTTGGAATATTATTTGCTACACAAACCTGTTCGGGTTGTCTCGACCGCTTCCGATGAAAAAAATCGGACCAATGTGGTAGACATGGTTAAAAGCCATCATAGATTATACCCGGTTGGCCGTCTGGATTATATGTCGAGCGGTTTGATTATTTTGACCAATGACGGTGATTTGACTTATAAGTTAACCCATCCTAAACATGATATAGAAAAGCATTATGATGTAAAAATCGAACCACCCATTACAGAAAGCGATGTTAAGAAACTTCGTGCCGGTGTAAATCTAGACGGCGAGAAAACGAGACCTTGCAAAGTAAAGTTAATTAAAGATTCTAGTCGTTATCAGGTTTATTCTATTATCTTGCAAGAAGGCAAAAACCGACAAATCAGAAGAATGGTTGAAGTGGTTGGTTCAAGTGTTGTTGCTCTGGAACGAACCGCTATCGGCTCCATTACAATGGCAGGTCTTAAATACGGACAATACCGTCCATTAACTCGAGATGAAATCGACTATCTAAAGCAACTCTAAGATGGTTGTTCTCATCTCGTTTTTTATGTAGTATTAGAAAACTGTATTTTCCTAATATATTAAAAACCTTGAGATATCGTTAAAAAAATTACAAACCCTCTTGCTATTTTATTGGGCCTGCGTTACAATAATAGTCGTTGGAACTTGGTATAATACACACAAAATCCTTGTGTTTATTTAGAATACTTATGCAATATAACCATCAATTAATAATGATATAAAAGAGATGGGATAGTGTCAGAAGTTTTGAATGAATACAACTTTATATTTGGAGGTTAATGCATGAGTATGCAGCAAGATTTAGAAAAACTCACTAACCGTCGTAGTACTGCACGAGACCGTATTGATCTTTTAATGGATCAACAATCTTTTGTAGAAATAGGTGCATTTGTTAAATCACGACAGATCGACTACAATATGACAACCATAGAAACACCGGCAGACGGTGTCGTGACGGGTTATGGTACAATTGAAGGTCGTTTGACTTATGTGTTTAGCCAGGATGCTTCCGTAATCGGTGGTTCTCTTGGAGAAATGCACGCCAAGAAGATAACCGCTCTATATGACCTTGCAATCAAAACAGGTGCACCTATCATTGGGTTGTTAGACTCAGCGGGTATGCGGCTACAAGAGGGAACAGATGCCCTAGAAGGGTATGGACAAATATTTATCAAACAATCTATGGCATCCGGTGTAATACCCCAGATTATGGCAGTATTGGGCACGTGCGGTGGTAGTAGTGCTTTGCTCCCCTCATTGGCGGACTTTACCTTTATGAAAAAAGAAGGCACATCCTTGTACCTTAATAGTGCCAATACCTTGGACCATACCAAGGCGTCCAATGATATTCTAAGTGGTTCTGCATTCAATGCAACAGAATCCGGTATGGTTGATTTGGTAGTAGAAGATGAGACTCAACTTTTAACCGGTATTAGAACGTTAATTGAATTATTACCTTCCAATAACAAGGAAGAAGCGCCTTATGGTGGCACAGGCGATGATCTTAATCGTTTGATTCCAAGCTTCAATACGGATATAATCAAGGGGTTAGACGGAAGAACAGCCTTGTCAGCCATTGCAGATGTTGGCACCTTCATGGAGCTGAAAAGTGAATATGGTAAAGACATTACCTTAGGTCTTGGCAAGCTGGGTAATATGACGGTTGGTCTAATAGCCAGTCAAGCAACTGAGGGTGACGGAAGAATGAGTTTACAAGGATGCGATAAAATTGCTGATTTTGTTAATAAATTAGATGCCTTTGGCATACCGTTGGTCACTTTGGTTGATGTGGTGGGATATACAGCCAGTCTAGAAGAAACACAGGCAGGTCAATCCAAGTATGTGGCAAAGATGATGAGTAATTTCATTCATGCTACTGTACCTAAAATAAGTATATTGACCCATAGAGCTATTGGATCTGCTTATGTCGCTTTTAACAGTAAACACATTGGTGCAGATTTTGTTTTTGCTTGGCCAAAGGCTCAGGTATCCTTCATGGAAGCAGAATCAGCTGTACGAATCATGTATGCAAAAGAGATTGAAACATCCACTTTGGCATCTGAGATCATCAAAGAAAAAACAAAACTTTATAAAGAGGAACAGATGTCTCCATATAAAGCAGCAAGTCGAGGTTATATTGATGACATCATTG
Source organism: Firmicutes bacterium HGW-Firmicutes-3 (assembly GCA_002841435.1). Taxonomy (GTDB): domain Bacteria; phylum Bacillota; class Clostridia; order Lachnospirales; family Vallitaleaceae; genus Petrocella. The sequence continues at coordinate 11,423 of PGZS01000033.1, forward strand.
AACCTGCAGCAACACGTAAAAGACTGATTGCAGCCCTTGAAATGCTGTATACCAAATATATGATCAGTCCTGAACGTAAACACAGATCTGTTTAAGGTGGTGAATGAATATGGCAGAATGGCTAGAAGAAGGCTTAGTTGCAACCATCAATGGTGTGGGGACTGTATTTTTTGTTCTTATACTCATCGCCATGGTTATCAGTCTTTTTAAATATATTGATAAAATTAATATTTCAAACTTGTTAAAATCAGCAGTCAAGAAGACTGAACCGGTCGAGACAAGCCAAACAAATGATTTAATGATATCAACTAGCAAAACGTCTCAAGAAGATGAGGCAGAATTAATAGCTGTCATCGTAGCGGCTATCGCTGCTAGTTTAGAGACTTCAAGCGATCAACTGCAAGTCAGATCTTTTAGAAGAATCAATCCCACTCATACATTATGGAATCGAAGATAGGAGCCCGAATATGAAAAAATTTCAAGTGACTGTGAATGGTAATACTTATGAAGTGGATGTGGAAGAAATAACGAATAGCGGTGCACAACCGGTAGTGACAAATCAACAACCGGTACAATACAGTACAGCTTCAGTTCAAAAGCCTGCAACACCTGCTGCACCTGTATCAACAGAAGGAACGACTGTTGAAGCACCGATGCAAGGTAAGATTGTAGGTTTGAAAGTTACACAAAACCAGAAAGTACAAGAAGGTGATGTGATAGCGGTTCTTGAAGCTATGAAGATGGAAAATGAGATTGTTGCTTCGACTGCTGGAACTGTGGTTTCAATCCATGTCGCTATTGGACAATCAGTGGATGCAGGCGATTTAATTGCAACACTTAATTAGACCAAGGAGGTTCATTGAATATGTGGGAAACACTTATTGAGGCCTTAGCTAATTTCATCCACAGTTCTGGTCTATACTGGTTAGTAGATAATTTTTCGGACATGGGTTATAAGAATCTAATTATGATTATTGTATCCTTAACCCTTATGTACCTAGCAATAAAAAAAGGCTATGAGCCTCTATTGCTTTTACCAATATCCTTTGGTATGTTGTTGGTTAATCTTCCGATTACCTTCATCATGGATGGCGCCATGACTCAAATACCCCTTCCTGACGGAACAATGTTTGAGTTTGCAGGAACAAAGCTAGAAGCTGCTGCTACCTTTGCAGCAGATGGTCCGGAAACTGTTGCCTACATTCTGTCTCAAGCCAAGGAGATTCCGGGTGGTTTGTTGTACTATCTCTATTATGGGAATAAATTGGGTATTTTTCCACCTCTAATTTTTATGGGCGTTGGTGTATTAACTGACTTTGGCCCTTTATTAGCCAATCCAAAAAGTTTTCTATTAGGTGCGGCAGCACAATTTGGTATTTTCTTAGCTTTTTTCGGTGCACTTATGTTAGGTGAATTTTTCCCGGAATATTTTGCATTTGGACCGAAGGAGGGTGCGGCCATTGCCATCATCGGCGGTGCTGACGGCCCGACAGCAATATATACAGCTATTAAGCTTGCCCCTCATTTGCTAGGGCCTATAGCCGTAGCTGCATATTCCTATATGTCTCTGGTGCCCATTATACAACCGCCGATTATGCGATTATTAACCACCAAAGAAGAGCGTAAGATAAAAATGAAACAACTAAGACCTGTTTCTCATACGGAAAAGATTTTATTCCCGATTGTTGTAACGATTCTGGTTATTATGATTTTGCCAACCACAGCACCATTAATTGGTATGCTCATGTTTGGTAATTTGATAAAAGTATCCGGTGTTACAGAAAAACTGGCAGAAGTAGCTTCAAACGCGATGATGTATATGATTACAATATTCCTTGGTATAACAGTAGGTGCAACAACCAGTGCTGAGGCATTCCTTAACTTTGAAACCCTTGGTATCCTAATATTAGGGTTGGTTGCCTTTTCTTTTGGTACAGCTTCCGGTGTCCTACTCGCGAAACTGATGAACAAACTATCTAAGACACAGATTAACCCTCTTATTGGTGCGGCAGGGGTTTCGGCGGTACCGATGGCAGCTAGGGTTGTTCAAAAAGTCGGACAGGAAGAAGATAAAAGTAATTTCCTACTTATGCATGCCATGGGACCTAACGTAGCTGGTGTTATCGGTTCAGCAGTTGCAGCCGGTGTGTTCTTATCCTTGTTTTTGACAGCTTAACGTATAAGTTAGAAGCTCAAAAGACGCCTTAACCAAGCAATAATCGACCAAGGAGGTAAATATGGCAGATATTATAAAGAAGCCAATAAAGATTACGGATACAATTTTTAGAGATGCGCATCAGTCATTAATAGCAACACGGATGACCACCGAAGATATGCTACCGATCATTCGGAAGTTGGATCAAGTCGGATATCATTCTATGGAAGTATGGGGCGGCGCTACTTTTGATGCCTCTTTAAGATTTTTAAAAGAAGACCCATGGGAACGACTTAGAAGCTTGAAAAATGGCTTTAAGAATACGAAATTACAGATGCTCCTTAGGGGTCAGAATATATTAGGTTATAGAAATTATGCAGACGATGTGGTTGAATACTTTGTTCAAAAAGCAATCGCCAATGGCATTGATATTGTCAGGATATTTGACGCACTAAATGATACACGTAATTTGAAAACGGCTATCGACGCAACGAATAAAGAAGGTGGCCACGCTCAAGTAGCCATAGCTTATACGTTGTCAAAAGTTCATACGATTGATTATTTTACGAATATGGCTAAAGAACTTGAGTCGATGGGTGCACAATCCATATGTATCAAGGATATGGCGGGATTACTTGTACCTTACGAAGCGGAAAAGCTGGTTAAAGCTCTTAAAGCAAGTGTGAACCTGCCTTTACAAATTCACTCCCATTATACATCAGGCGTTGCATCGATGTCCTATATGAAAGCGGTTGAAGCCGGATGTGATGTAATAGATACGGCGATATCACCGTTTGCTCTTGGAACGGCACAACCTGCAACGGAGGTTATGGTTGAAGCCTTTAGAAATACGCCATTTGATACCGGGTTTGACCAAGAACTGCTGGCAGAGATTGCCGAATACTTCAGACCTATGCGTGAGGCAGCCCTTGATTCCGGTTTAATGAACCCAAAAGTCTTAGGTGTTAATATCAAAACACTTTTATATCAGGTTCCGGGTGGTATGTTATCAAATTTAGTGTCACAGCTTAAAGAGCAAAATGCTGAGCACCGATTTGCAGAAGTATTGGAAGAAATGCCAAAGGTTAGAGCGGATTTTGGATTTCCACCATTGGTAACACCAACAAGTCAGATTGTAGGTACTCAAGCTGTTTTGAATGTATTAGGTGGAGAGCGATATAAAATGATAACAAAAGAGTCTAAAGCTCTGGTAAAAGGTGAATATGGGCGAACGCCTGTTGCCATATCACCGGAAATCGTAAAACAGATTATAGGTGATGAACAACAGATTACCTGCCGTCCGGCCGACCTAATCGCTCCGGAGATTGATAAACTGAGGAAAGAGGCCAGTGCATACATTAAGCAAGATGAAGATGTATTGTCCTATGCTTTATTTCCACAAGTTGCTGTTGATTATTTTAATTACAGGGATGCAAAATTGACAAAGGTAGATATGACGGTTGCAGACAAAGAAAATAAAGTCTATCCGGTATAATATTTTTATAAAATATAAAGCAAAGAAAGATTCAGTTAGCCTTTAGGTCAGCTGAATCTTTCTATTAGTACTCTAAGAAATAACAATTGTAATTCTCATGGCTTTGGTCTATAATAAATGAAGGAAAAACTTTAATACAATTCATTTGTTTGACAAATGAATTGTATTAAAGTTTTTGGATCAAAATAAGTTTCACTAAATCACATACAATATATAGATTACGTTGATACATTCATAACTATATATTGTATGCGAAAGTTCAACTATATAGTTTTGACACCTTAACCAATATTGCAATTTAATAGTTATTTACGGACAGTGATATGGATGGAATGTCCTAGAAAAGAGGATTATATGAATAGACAAAATGACCTAGTTAAGCGCATCAATAACAATTATTCAAAATTTAGCAAGGGACAGAAACTGCTTGCCAATTATATCATTGACCATTATGAGAAAGCGGTTTTTTTAACAGCCGCACGTTTAGGGAAAATCGTCGGAGTAAGCGAGTCTACAGTTGTAAGATTTGCCAATGAACTTGGTTATGACGGTTACCCTAAGCTTCAAAGAGCTTTGGAAGAATTGGTTAAAACAAAACTAACATCCATACAAAGAGTGGAAGTGACAACAGACCGAATCGACCAATCCCACGTTCTAAGGTCGGTTTTACAATCTGATGCTGATAAAATCAAGTATACTTTAGAAGAAATCGAAGAGGCTGTTTTTGATCAGGCAGTGGATATGATATTAGAGGCCAAAACCATCTATATTATTGGTGTTCGAAGCAGTGCGACTTTGGCTAATTTTCTAGGCTTTTATTTCAATCTTGTTTTTGATAATGTAAAACTAATACATACCAACAGTGTCAGTGAAATGTTTGAACAAATCTATCGTTTAAGAGATGACGATGTGGTTATTGGCATCAGCTTTCCTAGGTATTCTAAACGTACTTTAAAGGCCATGGAATTTGCTAAAACCAGGAAAGCCGGCGTGATTACCATTACTGATAGTTTACTCTCACCCATGATTCAGTTTGCAGATTGCTCATTGATAGCCAGAAGTGATATGGCATCTTTTGTAGACTCCCTTGTTGCCCCACTAAGTCTGATTAATGCTCTTATTGTTGCATTATGTATTAAGAAAAAAGACGTCGTGGTGGAAGCGCTTGGTAGTCTTGAAAAAATATGGACGGAATATCAGGTTTATGACAATGATGATGACCTGAATATTGGTTATAATCTGAATCTTAAATCCGATAAGATATAGGGGCAACTATGAAAAAAGTCATAATTATTGGTGGCGGGGCAGCCGGCATGGTAGCAGCCATCATGGTTGCTAGAAACGGTCATGATGTGACCTTGTTGGAACAAAATGACAAACTAGGTAAAAAACTATATATTACAGGAAAAGGCAGATGTAATCTTACCAATGTGGTAGATGTGGAAGCCTTGATTAAGCAAGTGGTTTCCAATCCGAAATTCTTATACAGCAGCTTTTATACTTTTGACAGTGAAAGTACAGTTCGCTTTTTTAATGAAATAGGTTTAGAAACAAAGGTTGAACGAGGAAACCGAGTTTTTCCTGAATCAGATAAATCATCAGACGTTATAAAAGCACTTGAAAAAGCTATGAAGGACCTGAATGTGCATGTTCGTTTAAGATCTAAAGTGACTGGGTTGGCTATAGATAACAGTCGTGTTAAAGGTGTCTATATTGGAGATTTGCAGATAGAAGCAGATGATGTTATTGTAGCTACAGGTGGGATATCCTATCAGATGACCGGTGCCACCGGTGACGGTTACCTATTTGCTAAGAACGCAGGACATAAAATTATTAAACAGGAGCAAGGCCTTGTACCGCTAAATACGGTGGAAGATTGGGTTAAAGACCTTCAAGGACTTAGCCTTAAAAATGTTGAACTCATTTTGAAGGTTAAGGAAAAATTATTGTACCGTGGTTTTGGGGAGATGCTTTTCACCCATTTTGGCATTTCAGGACCACTTGTTCTTACTGGATCTAGCTATTTAAAAGACATACACTATCCGATTCAAGGCTTTATCGACTTAAAACCTAAATTATCTATTGAACAAATGGATCTTCGTTTGCTAAAGGATTTTGAGCTATATAATAGAAAGAATTTCGAAAATGCACTGGCAGATCTTCTACCTAAAAAACTGATTCCCATAGTCGTGATGCTATCTTGTATTGATCCTGAAAAAAAAGTGGATCAAATTACCAAAACTGAAAGATTAAAGCTTCTTGAAACTCTAAAAGCTTTACCAATAACGATAGGTGGGAAAAGAGGTTATAATGAAGCAATCATAACCCAAGGCGGTGTGGATGTTAGGGAAATTAACCCGAACACCATGGCGTCCAAGTTAGTCGACCACCTCTATTTTATAGGTGAGGTATTGGATCTGGATGCTTTAACAGGTGGCTTCAATCTACAGATTGCATTTTCCACCGCATATTTAGCCGGTATTTCTATAGAGAAGAGTTAGGAGAATAAGATGATAGCAATTAGAGGTGCAATTACAGTTAAGGAAGATACTAAAGAAGGAATTCTAGAAGGTACGGAGCTGATGCTAAGGTCGATTATTGAAGAGAACAATCTGGAAGATGACGAGATTATTTCAATTGTTTTTTCGGCAACCAAAGATTTGACCCGTGTTTATCCGGCAGTTGCTGCGCGTAATCTTGGTATAACCTGTGCCAGTCTTTTGTGTGTTCAAGAGATGTATGTAGAAGATAGTCTACAAAAATGTCTTCGCATCCTTATGCATGTAGAAAAAAAACTTTTACAAAAAGATATTAAACACGTATACTTGAGAGATGCAAAAATACTTCGACCTGATTTAACGAAGAAAGGGTGACCTATGAAGGATATATTAACCATAGCCATCGATGGTCCTGCAGGGGCCGGTAAAAGTACCATTGCCAAAAGATTGGCAAAAGAATATAAGATCGTTTATGTGGATACAGGTGCGATGTATCGAGCTGTAGCTTTATATATGTTGGAACATCATATTAATCTTGATACGGAAAATGCTGTTGTAGATGCTTTAAATCTTGTACATATTCGTATTGTGTACAAAGATGAGATACAACATATTTATTTAAATGAAGAAGATGTTACACAAAAGATTAGACAGCAATCTGTTGGCGAGGGTGCATCTAAAGTGTCCGCTTATCTTCCGGTGAGAAAAAAAATGGTGATGATGCAACAGGAAATGGCGAAAGAGACAAGTATGGTTATGGATGGTCGAGATATTGGAACCCATGTATTAACCGATGCTAAAGTGAAAATATTTTTAAGTGCGGATGTCATAGTACGAGCGAAGAGAAGGTATAATGAGCTTATAGATAAAGGCGAATCCGCAGATTTGCATGCTATTGAAGAAGAAATAAGAGAGCGAGACTATAGGGATATGAACCGTGATCATGCACCCCTTGTTCAAGCGAAAGATGCTCATTTGTTGGATACATCCAATATGAATATTGACGATGTGGTGGATGCAATCAAAAAAATCGTTGAAATGAGGTAATGGTTTGGAAATAATTGTGGCAAAATCAGCAGGTTTTTGTTTTGGTGTAGACAGGGCACTGAAAAAAGTGTATGATGGTCTAGGCAATGAACCTATTTACACCTATGGACCAATTATTCACAACATACAAGTGGTTGAAGAATTGACATCAAAAGGGGTTAAGGTTATTCATGATTTAGATGAACTAGGATATTTGCCCCATGGTAAAGTGGTTATAAGAAGTCATGGTATCAGTAAAGAGGAACAGGATTTGATTTCTGAGTCAGGGTTTGGTATGATAGAAGCAACCTGTCCATATGTAAAGACAATTCACAATTGTGTAGAAAACGCATCAAAAAAAGGTCATCATATCATTATTGTCGGGGATAAGAATCATCCTGAGGTAACAGGTATTAAAGGTTGGTGTCATCAGCCGGTCTATATTATTGAAGATGTTGCACAAATTAATGAAATACCTTTAGATATGAATATTGTATATGAAGTTGTGGCGCAAACCACCTTTAATCTTGGATTATATCAAGAAATTTTGATAAGATTGCAAAAATTAAAATTTCATGTTATTATAAACGAAACAATATGCAAGGCGACTCAGGAACGTCAAAAAGAGGCCTTGGAGATTGCAAAAAACGTTGATGTTATGTTGGTTATCGGCAGTAAACATAGCTCGAACACAATCAAGCTATATGAAATATGTAAAGAACAATGTGAGTATACTTATCACATTGAATCTATAGAAGAATTTGAGTTGATGGTTCTAAAAGGACATTCCATAATTGGGATTACAGCAGGGGCGTCAACTCCTAAGAAACTTATCAAGGAGGTCATTTCGAATGTCAGAAATGCAGAATGAGAATGAACAAAGCTTTGCAGAAATGCT
>PGZS01000237.1 GCA_002841435.1 Firmicutes bacterium HGW-Firmicutes-3
AGAAGCGGGAAAACCACCATAACCTAGAAAAGAAGGGGTAGCGTTTTGACTTCGAATGAAGTCTTCAGCAATCCTATCAAGCTCATAAGTTGACACACCGGGCCGTATAGCCTTGGCCACTAAGTCGTGGGCTTTGGCTACGATGGCATTAGCCTGTCGCATAATCTCAATCTCTGAATCGCTTTTTATTAATATTGCCATCTACTACGCACCTACAATTTCACATATGGATTGAAAAATCACATCTATGTCTTGAGTTCCGTCCACTGTCTTTAGTATGTTTTTGTTTGAGTAGTATTCGATAAGTGGTTGGGTTTGTTCGTGGTAGACACCTAATCTTTTAAGCACTGTTTCAGGCTGGTCATCATCTCTTAGAATCAGTTCACTGCCACATACATCACAGATGCCGTCAACTTTTGGTGCTATAAATATTGTATGATAAGTTGCACCGCATTTTACGCATGCTCTTCTTCCGGACATTCTGGTTACAATAACTTCATCCGGTACATTCACATCTATAGCATAATCCATAGAAGCGCCCATTTTTTCTAATGCCGCATCCAAGCTTTCTGCTTGAGGTATGGTTCTTGGAAATCCATCTAATACAAATCCATTAGAACAGTCATCTTCTATAATACGGTCCGCTACAAGATCTACTACCAATGCGTCCGGTACTAATAAACCTTGATCCATGAAGCTTTTTGCTTTTAGACCCAGTTCTGTTTCACCTTTAATATTAGCTCTAAATATATCACCTGTAGAAATATGTGGAATGTTATATTTTGTTGATAATTTCTTTGCTTGCGTTCCTTTGCCGGCACCAGGTGCGCCTAACATAATAATTTTCATACTATACCTCCTTTAGATACCTATTGAGCAACTACTCAACTTGTATCAAAGTACTAGTTTTTCAGTGAATAGATGAATGCTTTTAAATCGACTAAAAGGATGAATGGGTATGACCCCATACCATCTTCTCCTAGTCGAATTGAAGCTATTCAAAAACTATATAATCGTTCTTATCCTAAGAAACCTTTATAGTGTCTCATGACAAGCTGTGACTGAACCTGCTTAACAGTTTCTAGTGCAACACCGGCTACGATAATCAGTGAGGTTCCACCAAAATTCAACTGAATCTTTGTAACAGCCGTTAGCCCAACAGGTGCCAATGCTATAATACCAAGCATCACAGCACCGATCAATACAAGTCTACTAAGCACTTTTGATAAATATTCTACAGTTGGCTTACCAGGACGTATCCCCGGAATAAAACCACCATTTTTTTTCATATTATTTGCCACATCATAAGGATTAAATGTTATGGCTGTATAGAAATAAGCAAACGCTATAATGAGTACAAAGTATATTGCAGCACCATATGGGTTACTGATGCTAATCACTTCTAAAGTCTTACCCCACCAACCTGTAGGGCTTGCTGTGATAAAAGAAGTGATGGTCGCAGGAAATTGTAATAAAGATGATGCGAAGATAACAGGAATAACACCAGCCATATTCACTTTCATCGGTATGTGCGTGGATTGACCACCATATACCTTACGTCCTTGAACCCTTTTTGCATACTGTACCGGCACACGTCTTTCACCCAATTGGATTAAGACGACAAACACGATCATTAGAAAGAAAACAACCAACAGTATTATTGCTTTTACCACTTCACTGCTCATAAATAACTCGTATAATGTTAAAGCGCCACTACCAAGACCTGATAAGATATTCACGGTAATAATAAGTGAGATACCGTTACCTACGCCGTTTTCAGTAATTTTTTCACCACACCACATCAAGAAAGCCGTTCCAGCTGTCATTGTTACAATGGCTGCGATGACAGACCAAAAGCTGTAGTCAACAAAATAACTTCTAAATCCGATGCTAATAGCAGTTGCTTGAATCACTGCGAATACAATCGTTGCGTATCTTGTAATTTTCGCAATCTTTTTCCTACCGTCTTCTCCGTCTTTTTGCATTTCCTCAAGTGCAGGAATTGCAATAGTAAGAAGGTTCATGATAATGGATGAGTTGATGTAAGGGATGATTCCAAGAGCAAAAATAGTCATATTCTTGAATGCACCACCTGAAAAAGCATCAAACATCCCTAGTAATCCTTCACTATTGTTATTGAAGTATTCTAGGATGCCACGGCTGTCAATCCCTGGGATAGGAATGGCAGCACCTGAACGAATGGCAAATAACATGAAAAATGTAAACAGTATTCTTTTTCTTAAGTCTTCTACTTTAAAAGCATCTCGAAGTGTCTTAAACAATTATACCACCTCTGCTTTCCCACCAGCAGCCTCAATTTTCTCAATGGC
>PGZS01000034.1 GCA_002841435.1 Firmicutes bacterium HGW-Firmicutes-3
TTGATGACCTCTCAAAAAATCCGGTGTGGACATTCTCTTTTTACCTTGTAGTTGTAGGTTTTTAATTAATAAGGCATCTTCTTTGCACTTAACAACAAAACCATCGTCCCTTAACTCACAGATCGATCCAATCGGTATATCTGGTGCATCACTTATCACCACTTCGCTTTCCCATATTTTAAGGAGCTTCCCTTCATAATAGGTATATGCACTGGGCCAAGGGTTCAAACCTCTAACCAATCTTTCAATTGTGTCAGCAGGCTGATTCCAGTTAATATTGCCCATCTCTTTGTTAAGCATTGGTGCATAAGTTGACAATGCATTGTTTTGAGGTTTTCGAATCAGATGTTCCTCCAACATGGCTTGAATGGTCTTTAGAATCAAAGGACCGCCAACTACAGATAGTTTGTCGTGTAAACTGCCACCTGTTTCGTTTGGTTCTATTTTCACTATTTCTTTAAATAGCATATCGCCTGTATCCAAGCCTATATCCATATACATGGTAGTAACGCCCGTAGTTGCTTCACCATGAATAATCGCCCATTGTATCGGCCCTGCGCCTCTGTATTTAGGTAATAATGATGCATGAATATTGATGCATCCGTATTTAGGCAGTTCTAAAAAAGCTTTTGGTAATATTTGGCCAAAGGCAACCACTACTGCCAAATCCGGTTTAAGCGCCGCCATAGCGTCCATGAATTCCTGATTTTTGACCTTGCTTGGTTGATAGACCGGTATACCTTTTTCTAAAGCGACCACCTTAACCGGTGGTAAAATAATATGTTTGCCCCGTCCCTTGGGTTTATCCGGCTGGGTTATAACGCCTATAATTTCATGTTCTGAATTAATTAGGGATTCCAAAGTAGGGACTGAAAAATCCGGCGTACCCATAAATAATATTCGCATAATTCTCCTATATTTCCTCAATATTTTCAGCTTTATCCGTATATAATATGCCTTCTAAGTGATCATACTCATGACAGATTGCTCTGGCTAAAAAAGCTTCAGCTTCTAGTTCAAATCCTGTACCCTCTAAATCCATGGCTCTCACTTTAATCTTATAAGGCCTAAGTACATCACCTTGTTTTCCGGGAACACTCAAACAGCCTTCTAAACCATATTGTTCCCCTTCGACTTCTTCAATAATAGGATTAATAAAAATAATAGGGCCATCACCGATATCCACAATAAAAATCCTTCTAAGTGCGCCCACTTGTGGTGCTGCTAAACCGACACCTTGACTTTCATACATGGTCTCAATCATATCTTCAACTAATTGTTTAATTCTATCTGTTATCTCATCAACGGATTTTGACTTCTTTCTAAGTATGTCATCTCCGTCCAGTCTTAATTTTCTTAGGGCCATATTATGCCTCCTTCTAATAAGTATGTCAATAAGACATCATCGGGTTCAGATCAATTTGCATATGACTGATATGTTTATGATCTTCTTGTTCATTTATATTATATAGATGATTAGCTAGTGCCGTCAATGCTTTATATGAATCTGCTTTAATGTATATGACCCATCTGAAGTTATTCCTGATTTTTGACAACGTTGCAGGTGAAGGGCCGAGAATCTCTACACCCGTATTTTGCTGGTAAATACTCAAACGTTCTTTTATCCGATGACAGAGTTGAATCAAGTATTTCTCATCACTTGAAGTGATGAGAACACTCATCATTTCTTTAAAAGGTGCATACCCCATCAGTTTTCTATACTGAATCTCATTTTTATAAAAGTTTTTATAGTCTTGATTTTGGGCACTTACGATACTATAGTGATCCGGGGTATAGGTCTGAATAATCGCTCTACCGGCTTTGTCACCACGTCCGGATCTTCCAGTTACCTGGGTTACCAGTTGAAATGTTTTTTCGCTGGCTCTAAAGTCATTGACATACAAGGACATATCCGCAGCCAAAACACCTACTAAGGTAACATTTTTAAAATGATGCCCTTTAGCTACCATCTGAGTTCCAATGAGTATATCCGCCTCTTTAGCCTCAAATGCATCTAATATTTTTTTATGACCATCTTTCCCTGTGGTGGTATCATAATCCATACGTAAGACATTTGCTTCAAAAAAAATTTCTTTAATATACGCTTCCACTTTTTGAGTTCCTATACCAAAAGCTTTTACATGTTTGGAACCGCAGCTAGGGCAGATTTGAACCATCGGTATGCTTTCATTGCAATAATGACATTGTAGTCTATGATTGTATTTATGATAATTATAAGAAACATCACAATGGTTGCATTTTAAGACATGACCGCATAATCGACAGGATACAAAATTCGAATGCCCTCTTCGATTCAAAAATAAAATAATCTGTTCCTTTTTTAATAAAGTCAGCTTAATGGCTTCATATAATTCATGACTTAAGATACTTGTATTGCCTTCTTCCAATTCCTTACGCATATCCACCGTTTCAACTTCAAGAGGTGATAGTGCTTCTGCTTTTTGATCCAGCTCAATGAGTGTGTATTTTTCTGTCAGAGCTTTATAATAACTTTCCACCAAGGGAGTTGCAGAACCCAATATGACAGGACACATATGGTATCTAGCCCTATAGATGGCAACCTCTCTTGCATGGTATTTTGGCGGCATTTCTGATTTGTAGGAGGTTTCATGTTCTTCATCTAATATTATGAGTCCGATTTTTTCAAAAGGTGCAAATATGGCTGATCTTGGACCTATCATGATTTTAAGTCGACCTTCTTTAGCCAGACGCCATTGGTCAAACCGCTCACCTTCTGACAGCCTAGAGTGCATAACGCCCACCACTTCACCAAAACGTTCAACAAATCGTTTTACCATAAGAGGTGTCAAAGCTATTTCCGGTATCATAACAATAGCCGATTGACCCATAGCAAGCACTTGTTCTATTGCTTGCATATATACTTCTGTTTTGCCGCTACCGGTTATCCCATGAAGTAAGTAAACCTTGTTTTCTTTATGCTGAATGCTGTTTATAATGCTTGTAAGGGCCTTATCTTGTTCTTTATTAGGTGCAAGACTTATACTGGTATCATAGGCCTCCAAATCATAAGGCATACGTATTCGGATATTTTCCTCAAGCTCCAGTATCCGATGTTTAACCATTGTGGTTATAATGCCACGGGAAATATCTGCTTCTTCCATAATTTCTTTTAAGGACACATAGGGCTTCACCAATAAAACTTCAAGTGCCCTAAGTCTTGGTTCGTATATTCTTTTATCTTTAAGTAATCTAATCATATCCAAGATTTGATCTTGATCTATTAAACTTCTAACCCATTTTTCCTCTTTCTTACGAACATTTGGCCTTGAAGGTAATAGCGTACCAAGGGCTGCTTGCATCGTCGTGACATATCTGTTTTTCATAAAGACAGCTAGATCCAATAATTCTGACTCAATGCCAACTTCCTCATACTGCCTAAGAATATATTTTACTTTTGCAGGATCAAAATCGATTTCCCCGCAAAATCCAAGAATATAGCCTCTGATCATGCGATTCCCTGCACCAAAAGGAATCTCTACTACAGATCCGACTCTAAGATTTGGACTTAGTGCCTCCGGAACACCGTAAGTAAAGATTCTGTCTAAGCTTTTTACAGATATACTGATGATGATTTGGGCATATTTTTTTGTCATAGTTTATTCCTTTAATCGCAATAAGTGGTCCAATCCTAACCACTGATTGACCACTTATATTGGATTTCATATACGATTCACAAAGTAGTGCTGATTAAAGAGAATCGATATCGATTGTGCCTTCATACAATTCATTAACCGCGTAAGACAATGGTTTTGGATAGGATTTATTAACCCTAGGCTCTGCACCGTCAATAATTTGTCTGGCACGTTTGGATGTTGCGATTACAATTGAATAACGGCTTTTAAGCGTGATATCGTCATTTCTGTCATTGATTCTTTCCATTAGATCTGAGTAAGATGGATGTAACATAGTTATTCTCCTTTCAACACTTCATTGAACTGACTTTCAAGAACCTGTTCGATACCGCCATAGTGGGCCGCATGATGTTGTTCTGCGACGACAATACTATGTACGATTTCAGCACACGCTTCAAGAATATCATTTTCAACAATATAATCATAGTCTTTAATGTAGGCTGTCTCTTCTTCGGCTCGTTTAAGCCTTTTGATGATCACATCCATAGATTCAGTGCCCCGTCCAACAAGTCTTTCTTTTAGCTCCTTAATGGAAGGTGGAACGATAAATATCATAACAGCGCCCGGATATTGCTTTCTGACTTTCATGGCGCCCTGTAGTTCAATCTCCAAAATGATATTTTTGCCTGCTTCAAGTTGTTCAAACACATATTTTTTTGGCGTGCCATAGTAGTTATTCACATAGGTCGCCCATTCTAATAGTTCGTCATTCTCTATCATTTGTTCAAAGACCGGTTTTGACAGAAAATAATAGCTTTCACCTTCAACTTCTGAGTTTCTAGGTTCTCGCGTTGTGGCTGACACCGACAAGGAATAGTTTTCCTTGGTTTCTAATAATCTTTTTACAACGGTTCCTTTTCCGGCACCAGAAAATCCCGAAATAACCGTTAAAACTCCTGGCTTATGCATGACCCACCATTATTCCTTTTTCTAGTTGTATGATTAAAAGATAACCATCTATGGTCAACGGTCAAAACTAAGTTTCATTATATTCACTTTCAACATATAGATTACGTTGATGTATTCGTAACTATATCTTAATAGTGAATATTCAACTAAATAGTTTTGACACCTTAACCATTATGGTTAATGGTCAAAACTAAGTTTCATTACTTTCACTTTCAATATATAGATTACGTTGATGCATTCGTAACTATATCTTAATAGTGAATATTCAACTAAATAGTTTTGACACCTTAACCATTTATTCAATGTTTTGAATCTGTTCTCTGATTTTTTCTATATCCGTTTTTAACTCCAGTGCATGACCGGATATAAGCAGACTATTGGCCTTAGATAATATGGTATTTGCTTCACGGTTCATTTCCTGTGTTAAAAAATCCAACTTTCTGCCAATAGGTTGGTCTGACTCAAATGTTTTTTCCATATGCTCAATATGACTTCTTAAGCGTACAATTTCTTCATCGATACAACAACGGTCAGCGAACAATGCGACCTCAACAGCCAATCTAGCCTCATCGACAGCTGCATTCGATAAGAGTTCAGAAATACGCGCCTCTAACTTGACTTGATAGTCTTTTACCACCGTCGGAGACTCTTTTTCAATATGAGACAATGCATCTGTCATGGCCTTCATCTTAACAAAGATATCTTTCTTTAGAAGTTCACCTTCTACCTGTCTCGTCTCAACCATCTTTTGAATGGCTAAATCAAGAGCTACTTTTAGGATTCCCCATAGAAGATTCTCATCATCTTGTTGCTCTTCAACCACAAAAACATCCGGATATCTTGATATATGAGATACCTTAATATCATTCTCAAGATTGAATCGGTCACTTATGTGTTGAAAATAACTTAAATACTCCTCTGTTAGAGCTTCGTTGAACCGGATACTTTCTTGCTTAGTAGAGTTGTCCTCATAAGTCAAATAAACATCTATTTTACCCCTAGACAATCTTTTTTTGGTATATGTCTTAATGTCGTTTTCTAGAAAATTCAGTTTCCTAGGGAGACGGACATTCACGTCGCAGTATCTATGATTAACGGATTTCATCTCGACAATCATCTTTCTCTGATCTTTGACATGTTCGCCTCGACCAAATCCGGTCATACTGTTGATCATTTCTATCACTCTTCCTCATGTGTTATTTACGCCTTGTCTGAAGACAAAAGTACTTTAGTATACTGTATTATAACTTAAACTGCTTAAAGTGTCAAAACTACTTTTTCTTCTTATGCACATTGCGAATGGTCTTTCTTTTCTGCTTCGGGTTATTTTTGGATTGGGTCTTTGAATTACTCTTAAGATTACTCTTATTATTATTATTGAGGCCATGTATTTTATCCGGTACACCTCGTATCTGCTTTGAT
Source organism: Firmicutes bacterium HGW-Firmicutes-3 (assembly GCA_002841435.1). Lineage (GTDB taxonomy): Bacteria > Bacillota > Clostridia > Lachnospirales > Vallitaleaceae > Petrocella. The sequence continues at coordinate 6,006 of PGZS01000034.1, forward strand.
ACAGAATGTGTTCGTTCTTGTCTTGGTCGTATCAAGCAGTCACGGTCAAAACCAATAAGGTCTTCTCGTCCTGCTAAAAGAAGTGCTTCTTTAACCAGTTCATAGTTTTGTGGTTTTTTATATTGAATTAAAGCTCTTTGCATAGCCTTATCCTTTGCCTTTTTGGGAACAAAGACAGGCTTCATGGTTCTTGGGTCAAGACCGGTATAATACATGGTCGTCGAAGCAGTAGCCGGTGTTGGATAAAAATCTTGAACCTGCTGAGGCTGATGGCCGATATCCCTTAAATACAAGGCAAGTTTTATAGCGCTTTGTAAGGTCGAACCGGGATGAGAAGACATTAAGTAAGGCACAAGAAATTGCTTTTTGTCCAGTTGTATATTCTTATTCTCATAGCGTTTGGTAAACTGCTCGTAAATACCATGGTCAGGCTTTCCCATATAGCTCAGTGCTTCATGATCCACATGCTCAGGTGCCACTTTTAGTTGCCCACTTATATGATGCTCACAAAGCTCATTAAAAAATGTTGGGTCTTTATCATGCATAAGATAATCAAACCGAATACCGGATCGTACAAAAACTTTTTTGACTTTGGGTATGTTGCGTAGCTTTCTTAATATCTCAACATATTCAGTATGATCTACATCTAAATTTTCACATTTCTCTGGAAACAGACATTGTTTATCTTTACATACACCATATTTAAGTTGTTTCTGACAAGAAGGTTTTCTGAAATTCGCTGTCGGACCGCCAACATCATGGATATATCCTTTAAAATCTTTATCATCTACAAAGCTTTCTGCCTCTCGTACAATAGATTTTACGGATCGCGCTTGCATAACTCTACCTTGATGAAAAGTCAATGCACAGAAATTACACGCCCCATAACAGCCTCTATTGCTTATAATACTGAATTTTACCTCTTTAATTGCAGATATACCACCCAAGGATTCATAGCATGGATGATAGGTTCTTTCATAATTCAACCCGTATATGCTGTCAAATTCACTTTCTGTAAGAGGCGCTTGTGGTGGTAATTGAATAATGTGTTCTCGATCACCATAGGTTTCTATAAGAATTTTAGCCGTTATGGCATCTGTATTTTGAGATTGAAGTAAGAAGCTTTTTGCATAGTCTTCCTTTGAAGTTTTAATGCTTTTATATGAAGGCAAGACAATCTTATCATCGATACCCTCTAGGGTTGTTCCCCTATAACAAGTACCTTTAATGAAAGTTATGTCTTTTATATGGATGCCTGATTCAAGGGCTTGTCCCACTTGGGTAATACTTTTTTCTGCCATGCCATATAAGAGTAAATCCGCTTGACTGTCCAGTAGGATGGACCGCTTGACTTGATCACTCCAATAATCGTAGTGACCCATACGTCTAAGAGATGCTTCAATACCACCAATAATGATTGGCACATCACCAAAGGCTTGTCTTATAAGGTTTGCATATACAATGGTTGCACGGTCCGGTCTTTTTCCTGCTAGATCTCCAGGGGTGTACACATCTTCTTTTCGTCTTTTTTTAGTTACTGAATAATGGTTCACCATGGAATCAATGTTACCACCGGTCACCAAAAAAGCATGCCTTGGGACACCAAGGGCCATAATGTCTAGATGATTTCTCCAGTCCGGCTGGGCAATTATACCGACAGTAAAGCCATCTCTCTCAAGTACTCTGGCAATAATAGCCGCACCAAAGGATGGATGGTCCACGTAGGCATCACCAGTGACCAAAATGAAGTCCAGTTGATGAATACCCCTTTGTTCCATATCTAATTTTGAGATTGGTAAAAACATAGGTTAGGCCTCATTCCTAATCACTTGCATCACATCGGTATAACCATTGACATAATAATCCGCCAGTCTTATCTTTTCATCTGTCATATGTTTTGAGAAATCATCATAAATGGCACATACTTTCATTCCGGCATTTTTAGCTGCCATAATACCCATAGGCACATCTTCAAAAACCAAACACTCTTCCGGTAAAACCATTAAGTCCTTAGCTACCTGCAAATATATGTCAGGACTCGGTTTTCCTTTTGCCACCTCACAACTGGTACGTATACTATGAAAAAAATGGTCGATTTTAAACTTGTTTATAACCAACGTCACCAATTCTTTTGAATTACTTGTGCCAATGCCTGTTTTAAATCCATGCAACTTTAAATGGCTTAAAAATAGATTAGCATCTTCTTTCATCGTCACTTTTTCTATGTAATAGGACCATGCCATCTTATTCCATTCATCTTTAATAGTTTCAACAGAATCTAAAAGGTTAAATCTTTTTTTGAAATAAGCAGCGGTTTCACTAAAACTCATGCCTTCAATTTCGTCTTGAAGATCCTCCGGCAAAGTCAATCCAAACCGTTTTAAGTATTCCATATCAATGGTTTTCCATAACCACATAGAGTCTATTAGCGTTCCGTCCATATCAAAAATAACTGCTTTAATATTTTTTAACATAATTCTCCTTATTCTAGAAGGTTTCGAGCGCCTGTACTTCGTCTAAACGAAGTTCTCTATAACCACTTAATTTTAGATTTGGATCCAGGCTTAACCCTCCCATTTGTATTCTTTTTAGATATATAACTTCTTTATCAACTGCTTGAAACATACGCTTTACCTGATGAAATTTACCTTCATGAATGGTGATATGAATCTCCGATTCCTCACCGGCACTTTCGATTTCAAGATTTGCAGGCATGGTCTTATAACCATCATCCAGTGTTACACCTTCTAAGAATATTTTACAGTCAGCTAAGGTAACACAGCCTTTAATTTTTGCATAGTATACTTTAGGTACATGTTTCTTAGGTGACAGTAAGCGATGGGCCAGTTGGCCGTCATTGGTCAAAATCAATAGTCCTTCTGTATCTTTATCCAGCCGACCAATAGGAAACAAATCCTTTTTTCTCTTATGACTTATAAGGTCCAACACGGTTTTATCCTTTATATCATGGGTAGCTGTAACGCAACCGGCAGGCTTGTTCAACATAATATAGATATTAGCTGTATAACCGATTGTTTTTCCATAGACCATGATATGATCGTCATCTTCAGATACCTTATGGTCTATGACCTTAATGACTTCCTGGTTCACCATGACTTTGCCGTATTGGATTAACTTCTTGACTTCTCTTCTCGTGCCAACACCCATATTGCTTAAATATTTATCTAATCGCATGGACATTATAACCATCTCCAACTTGCTTCTATCTTATTTCTCAACTTATGATGAACCACTTTGCCCCAACCCAAGCTATAAGCATCGACACAAACAAGATACCATCCGTTCTCTACATCTATCGACAATGTTTCACCTTTTAGGTACCTCGTAACGTTCATATCTTCATGACTAAGCATGATTTTATTTTTGACTTGATCCGGTTTAAGGGCACTGGCAAAAGCTTGTGATGGTTCAAATCGATTCTTATGAAAAGATCCGAGAAACCAACCACTTGAGAAAACCCTAAGCCCTTTGGTGTCCGGTGCCCCTTTAGGAATGCAAAATATTTTCTCAACATGCTGATGCATATTCTCAAGCATATCCTCATCCAGCTCATAGCCGATAGATTTTGCAAAACTCCAAAAAGCATCTTTAGCTTCCACACTAATTATTGGTTTAAAAATACGAACATTCGATTCTATATTTTCTTCTTTTTTATACATCTTAGCAACAAAATGCCCTTCACCTTCATGTAAATGGGGCCAAAGTCTTTTAGTTCTCTCAAGATTCTCACCAAACGAATCCATAGTAAATCCGTTCGAAACCGGCAAAATATTCTCAAGTTCTATAAGTTCATACTGAGGGTATGTTTTTAAGAACTCGGCAATCATATATTCGTTTTCTTTCATATTAAAAGTACAGGTAGAATAGGTCAAAGTACCTCCGCTTTTAAGCAACCGGTGTGCAGAAGCTAAGATACTTCTCTGAATTGGTACAAAATCATCCGGTCCGTTCTCTTCCCAGCTTTTAATCAGCTTAGGGTCTTTACGAAACATACCTTCGCCTGAGCAAGGCGCATCCACAAGTACTTTGTCAAAATAGTTCGGCCAAGCATTCGCCAAGCAGGCAGGGTCTTCACTTGTAACGATGCAATTTCTTATACCATTAATCTGAATATTTTTATTAAGATTCCTAACTCTTGAAGGACTTATATCATTAGATACAATCAAGCCACGGTTCTCCATCATGGCTGCCATATGAGTCGTCTTGCCACCAGGCGCAGCGCAAAGATCAATGATCTTATCATCAGGCTTAGCATCCACCGCCGCACCCACCATCATGGCACTCGGTTCCTGAATATAATAACAGCCGGCCATATAATAAGCATCTTTACCAGGACGTTCCTCTTCTAGGTAATAATAACCCTCATCACACCAAGGTATTTTTCCTAGCTCAAAAGCCATTTTATCTACAAAATCATCCCCTACTTTTAAAGGATTGACTCTTAACCCAAAATGTCTAGGTTGATTATAGGATTCTAAAAAACTCATATAATCATCTTGTAGTAGTAATTGCATTTCTTTTTCAAATAATAAGGGTAAATCCATCCTAAACCTCGCTTATGACCTCGCTTTTCATATCAGCGCATAATCTGTTTTATCATATCATGGGAGGTAAAAATAAACAACATAAAAATTACCAATTTTGGGTATCTTCTCTTCTTTTAATGGTACAAAAAGCAGTAAGGGTTCATTTTTTCGATCTTCCCTTAGGACGATTAGCCAAAATGAACACTTACTGCTTTTCTACTGCGGAAGGGTTTTCATGGGACCCCTCACTGCATATGAAATTTCTATTCACACACTTTTAATTCAAACTCTGAGCTTTATAAGTTTCAGCTACAATATCCAACCTCTTATTGAATTCCGTCAACTCCTCAATAATACCGGATTCCCATAAACGATAAAACTCATCTTGAATATGCTGAATCTCCAAATCATCACTAGCCACATTACTAATGTTCTGAACATTATTAAGAATATCTGCAATAATACCCGACTTGTATTGAAAGGAATCTTGAGCATCCAAAACTTCAGACCTAATCTTAGACATTTCATTATCTAAGTTGTGAGCCGCCTCAGCTGCAGCAACCAGTCTATTTCTAATTTCCATGGGTATGTTATGCTTGTACTTGTATTTTAGAGAATGCTCAATCGTTGCCCAAAAATTCATAGCTAAAGTACGGATTTGGATTTCTGCCTGAATACGTTTCTCACCCAATGCCGTATGAACATCATAATAAATAATCATATGATAACTTCGGTATCCACTGGTCTTCGTGTTGGTAACATAATCCTTCTCATACTTAATCATAATATCTCTTCTGCTTTTAATAAGATCCACAACTTTGTCAATGTCTTCAACAAATTGACAAATAATTCTAACACCGGCAATATCTTCAATCTCGTTTTCAATATCAGATAAAGCAATATCCTTTTTTTTTGCTTTTTCAAGTATACTGGAAATTTTTTTAACTCTAACGGTTACAAATTCAATTGGTGAATACTGGCTTAATTTATGATATTCATTCACTATACTTTCGAATTTTATTTGCATTTCTTGAACCGCTTGCTGATAAGGGATCAAAAATTCTCGCCACATTTGTGTCTCCAATACCATCACTCCAATCTAATCTACTTTTGTATAATATTTTTAGTTTTTTCGTATTATTCTTTTTACATAAAAGTACTCAAAGAAAACTTCAAACTATATTTCATTGTTCGAATTCATTATATCATAAAATCTAACATTAATTAATGATTTTTATGATTTTTTTTGTTTATAATTACATATGCCTATATCTTTATCTTTAAGCCTTATTCCTTAATTCTATAGGATAAGATGCCCTAAAAGTTTCTATAGCTTCCTTTTGACACTTGAAGCTAGTTTGTGATATACTTCTCCTAAATAATGTCAAGACACATGCAAAATTGGAGAGGAACAAACATGTCTTTAGAACTCATATCAAAAATTCATCAATTAAAAACTGAAAAGAACGCCGCCATTATTGCCCACTACTACCAGTCTCCTGAAATACAGGATTTGGCTGATTTTGTGGGTGATTCTTTGGCTATGGCCAAATATGGTAAAGATGTAGATGCTGATTGCCTTGTTATTTGCGGCGTAAAATTCATGGCTGAAACAGCCAAAATCCTATCTCCAGAAAAAACAGTGCTTCTTCCCAATCCGGATGCAGGATGCCCAATGGCAGATATGGTTGACGCGAAGTCACTTTCAATGCATAAAAAAAGACATCCTAATCATTATATTGTATCTTATGTAAATACATCTGTTGATGTCAAAGCTTTAACGGATATATGTGTCACTTCATCCAATGCTTTACATATCATCCGTCAATTAGATCAAAAGGAAATTCTTTTTTTACCGGACAAAAATCTCGGTCACTATATAAACACACAGCTACCCAATCAGCAAATGCATTTATGGCCCGGTTTTTGTAGGACCCATGACCGTTTGAAACCTGAAGATGTGAAATCCATGAAAGTTCTTTATCCGGGTGCAGAAGTTTTAGTTCATCCTGAATGTGATCCAAGTGTGATTGATTTAGCTGATTTCGTAGGCTCTACGGCCGGCATTATTCATCGCGCAAGTGCCTCATCCGCCCAGTCCTTTATCATTTGTACAGAAGAAGGTGTCTTACACCGTCTAAAACAAAACGAACCTGAAAAAGCATTTCACCTAGCCTCCAGTAAATTATTGTGTCAGAACATGAAAAAAACAAAGTTGGAAGATGTTTATAGATCCTTACTTAATAATAGTCATGAAACAATAATAGATGAAACAACACGATTGGCCGCTTATGATGCCTTAGATCAAATGCTGGCACTCAGTTAGAAGGTGAAATACCATGAAAATTACAGATGTTCTTATTATCGGTACCGGTTTAGCGGGTACTTATGTTGCACTTAATCTGCCTACTAATCTAGAGATTACTATGATGTGCCACCACTCCACCAACTCTACGTTGGCCCAAGGTGGGATTGCCATCTCCCTTGACCAAAAGGATTCCTTTGAAGCTCATATTGAAGATACCTTAACCGCCGGCAGACATACCAATATACTAGAAGCGGTTAAAACTTTGATTGAGAGTGCACCTGATCAAATCCACACACTAGAAAAACTAGGTGTGGCATTCGACTATGATGCACAAAAAAAAATACATGCCACATTAGAAGGCGGGCACTCATATCCAAGAGTGATTCATGCCGGAGGCGATCAAACCGGACAATCTGTAATGAGTCTATTAGACCAAAAAGTTGAGTCTGCAAAAAACATTCAAATCTTAAAAGGTGCTTCTTTGCTGGATTTGGTGATACAAAATCAGAAAGCCATAGGCATTGTTTACGAAATGAATGAAACCATAAAGGTTATCTATGCTAAACATATTGTAATGGCTACAGGAGGTCTTGGTGATTTGTATGAACATACCACAAATCAAGAGGGTTCCACCGGTGAGGCTATCGCCATCGCTGCTTTTGCAGGTGCAAAATGTCAAGATATGCGTTATATACAATTTCATCCAACGGCATATAAAAATAAAGATAAAGGTTATTTTCTTATTACTGAGGCGATGCGTGGTGTGGGGGCCTATTTACTGGATGCTCATGAAAATAGATTTATGGATTACATTCACCCTTTAAAAGAATTAGCACCTAGAGATATTGTATCAAAAGCCATATACGATGTTATAGAGTCCACTAAAAAACCTTTTGTATACTTAGACACTAGGCACCTAAAAACAGCATTTCTTAAAGAACGTTTTCCCAATATCTACAAGACATTAGAAAAAGACAACTTAATCCTTGGAATCGATCTTATACCTGTGACCCCCGTTGCCCATTATACCATCGGCGGCATCTGTACGGATCTAATGGGTCGTACCAACCTTGAAAATCTATATGCATGTGGTGAAGTGGCTTCAACCGGCGTTCATGGTGCTAATCGATTGGCCAGTAACTCTTTGTTGGAGTGTTTGGTGTTTGGTAAAAATGTGGCTGAACACATTGTGTCTAATCACGAAAATACATCACTACCTAATTATTCAATGAACCCACTAGATCAATGGAAGCATACAAAGACGACAGCATCCCAAAATTATCTTATTCATAAAGCTTATATACAGGAAATCATGACTAAGCACGTAGGTATTGTGCGATATGACAACCAACTTAAGCTTGCAAAGTCTAAGCTAACACATCTCCTACATCAGCTCAAAAATGTTCGTTTTGATCATGTTGACCATGCCAAATCCTATAATCTTGTATCCGTCAGTTTGATGGTCGTTGAAGATGCCTTAGCCCATGAAAGCTTAGGCTGTCATTACAAAGAAAAAGAATCAGAAAAGAAAGGGCTTAAATCATGCTAGGACATATGAATCAACATAAGTTGGTAGAGAAAATTGTAGAATGGCTTCAAGAAGATATGCCCTTTGGCGATATCACTTCTCAAAACATAAAGTTTTATGATCATAAAGTTAAAGCTACCTTTATTGCTAAAGAAGATGGTATCATCTGTGGTATGGATGTTATGAAGTTGGTTTTTTACACCCTTGACAGCACAATCGTTTTTAAACCTTCTGTCAAAGATGGTGATTTTATAAAGCCTGGGTTAATCTTAGGTACCCTATCAGGACCTCTTGATAAGATACTAATGGGTGAGCGATTAGCCCTGAATCTAAGTCAACGATTAAGCGGTATAGCAACAATGTCCCATCTCTATGCTCAGGCTGTTCAGAATTATCCTGTTCGAATAGTTGACACAAGAAAAACCACCCCCGGTCTTAGATCACTTGAAAAATACGCTGTTCGTGTCGGCGGATGTTACAATCATAGATATGGGCTCTCTGATGCCGTTATGATTAAGGACAATCACATAGCCGGAGCAGGCTCGATGCATAAAGCTATAACTGATATTCGCTCCATTATACCCCATACAACAAAAATCGAGGTAGAAGTGGAAAGCCTTGAAGCACTTAAGGAAGCTTTAGATCTTGGTGTGGATATCATAATGCTGGATAATATGACCAACGATATGCTCCGTGCCGCTGTAGCCATTAATCAAGGAAAGGTAATATTGGAAGCCAGTGGGAATATGACTTTAGACCGAATCGTTGATGTAGCTAAAACCGGTGTGAATATCATTAGTGTAGGTGCCCTCACCCATTCGGTACAAGCCCTTGATATCAGTCTTAAATTCTTGCATGAATAAGATATATAACACAAATGAGGCTAAAGGACGATAACGTCACTTCAGCCTCATTTTTATTGCATTAGCTTGTTCTTTCATTTCTTTAGCAGACTCTAGTGTATTACTTGTTATTTTAACGCCACCAATAAGCCTAGCTAATTCTTGGAAGACTTCCGCTCCCTTTAATTGTCTTACATAGGTTTCTATCCTATTTTGTGACTCGGATTTTTCAATTAAAAAATGTTGATCTGCCATTGCACTGATTTGAGGTAAATGGGTGATGCAGATAATCTGTCTATGCATTGCGAGTGCCGACATTTTTTCGCCCACTTTTTGTGCAGTACGACCACTAATACCACTATCGATTTCATCAAAAACAAGGGTGCCAATCTGATCCATTTCAGCAAAAACGGACTTAATGGCTAACATAACTCTAGATAGCTCACCACCGGATGCAATCTTGACTAAGGGTTGTACCGACTCGTTCTTATTCGTACTTATTAAAAAAGTAACTTTATCATAGCCATTTTGACTGAATTGGTCTTGTCTTTCAATATCAATTTCCATTTTTGCATCCGCAAAATTCAAATCCACCAAAATTGATTCAATGTTTTTCCCAATCTCTTTGGCCGCTTTCTGTCTGAGGCGTGAAATAGATTCACACTTTTTCCCCAATATATCCGTCAGTTTAAGAATAGCTTCTTTGGTTTTCTCAAGGTCTGTTTCATAGTTTTCCAAGTGTTGTAAACGTTTTTCTTTTTGTTCTAATGCAACTAAAATAGCTTCAATGGTATAACCGTATTTTGATTTTAGCGTATTGATGATGTGAATACGTTCTTCTACTTCATTAAGGCTTTGATGGTCAGATCCCAATTCTTCAAGATAGTTTTCAACGTGTTTATTTAAGTCTCTAACCATATCTTCAATCTGCGCCATCATAATAGCCATATCTTCAATTTCATCATCCAAATGACGAATGCCTTCAATATCACGAAGGATATGACCAATCCATTCCCATAGATTCACTTCAGGATTTTGTGTTAAACGTTGTTCGATACTCAATAATTTCTGAAGGACTTTATTACGGTTGGATAAAAGCTTATACTCTTTACTTAAGGTTTCATCTTCACCTACAATCAGATTGGCTGACTGAATCTCATTAATTTCAAATCTCAAAAAATCAATTTCACGCTTTCGATCATCCATCGTAAGATGGTCTTCTTCAATGGTTTTGACCAATTTTTTATAAGCTATATAATCCATATATAGATCATCTTTTAAAGACTTTAGAGACTGACCTACATACCGGTCCAATAAATCAATATGGTTGTTTTGATTTAATAGAGATTGATGTTCATGTTGGCTATGAATATCCAAAGTCATATCAGCTATCTCACCAACTACCTGAGCGGTCACTGTCTGATGGTTCACTTTGTATACACTTCGCCCTGTCATATTGAATCTTCTTGAGATAATTAATTCTTGTTCATGATTATAATCAATGCCATACTTTTCTTTTAATCCTATTAATGCTTCTTCCCGTAGAATAAAAATCATCTCAATCAAAGCATAGTCAGCACCATTTCGGATAATCGACTTATCTAACTTGCCACCTGATATGGCATTCATCGAACCAATAACAATGGATTTACCTGCACCGGTTTCACCACTAAGAACCGTTAGACCATGATCAAAGTCAATTTCCAAAGATTTAATTAGAGCAAAATTTTCTACATGCAGATAAGTTAGCATCTAAACCTCCCAAAAGCTTATGTTCTTATTGGCCGTATGCCACCTTGCTGAGTCGTTCCATGACAAAAATTGCATCGGCTTCTGTTCGTGTCGCACAGAAAATGGTGTCATCACCGGCAATACATCCTACTACTTCATCAAAATCCATAGCATCTACTGCGGCTGCCACCGCCATCGCCATACCTGTTAAAGTCTTTAGCACAATCATATTGCCTGCCCTGTCCATACCACTATACCCATTCTTAAAAATTCGAATATATTTTTCACTTAGATTGGTTTCTTTAGATGGAAGAATGGCATATTTTTGTTTACCACCCGGTATGGTGACTTTTGTGAGTTTCAGATCCCTTATATCTCTTGAAATTGTTGCTTGGGTTACTTCAAAATCATTTTCTTGTAATCGATGCACCAATTCTTCTTGGGTTTCAATAATAAAATGATTCACTAATTCTATGATTTTTGATTGCCTCGCTATCTTCATAACCAACCTCCTCTAATTGCCACCCAGTTTTCTTCTTAATATATGATAAAAGTTATGTCCTTCAATTTTAATAAGCCTGGTTTTTAAATCAGCTTTTTGGATGATGATTTCTGCATCATTATTAACTTCCTTACCTTCTTGACCATCTATGGTAACCATCAAGTCATTGTCCCACGACCGTCGATTATGCTCGAAATTAATTTTAACTTTGTCGTTGCTGGACAATACAATACTTCTAGCCGTCAATGAGTGAGGACAGATAGGGGTCATAACAATCATCTCATTATGAGGTGCTAAAATAGGTCCGTTGGCGGACAGATTATAAGCTGTCGAACCGGTAGGCGTTGCAATAATGATGCCGTCTGCAGAATAATAATTGACAAATTCATCGTTCACATAAATACTGAAACCAACCATTCGAGATAAAGCCATACGACTGATGACCACATCATTTAGGCAAAACCCTTCTTCAATCAAGATACCTTTATTATATATTTGAGCTTCAAGCATCATCCTTGTTTCTATCTCGAATTTACCTTCTAGAACCTTCTCTAGATTTTCTTGCCACTCATGTTCCTCTATTTCAGCTAAAAATCCAAGATTACCTAAGTTAATCCCAAGGATTGGAATTTCATGCATGGCCAAACGTCTGGCTGAATGAATGATTGTACCATCACCTCCAAGTACAATAGCAAAATCAATATCATCCAGTTCAGAATCATCTTCAATATCAATGGCATTAAACGCATAACACTCACGCACATAGTTATCTATGTACACTTTACAGTTCTTAGACTTCAACCAATCCATAATTTTACAACTATAAGTTAAAGTCGGATCTTTGCTGGTGTTAATTATCATATACACATTTTTCATACATCCACCAATTACAGTGTTTCATGGGCTTGATCTACCACCTCATCGATGCATCCCTTAAAGCTATCATAAGACACATCCACTGCATTCTTTCTTACATATAATAAGTACTCAATATTGCCCTCGGGACCTTTAATAGGAGAATATCCAAGGCCCAAAAATTCAAATCCCATTTGAACCGATTCTGACAAAATCCGAATCAATACTTCTTTATGAATCAATGGGTCTCTTACCACACCTTTTTTTCCTACTTTTTCACGTCCCGCCTCAAATTGAGGTTTGACCAAGCAAACCATTTCACATTGGTCACTAATCAACATCTTGACTGTAGGTAACACCTTAAGAAGTGATATAAAAGATACGTCAATACTCACAAAATCAATAGGATCTACAACCTGATCAGGCGTTACGTAACGAATGTTCGTTTTCTCCATACAAACCACACGTGGGTCTTGTCGTAGCTTCCAATCCAATTGCCCTCTACCGACATCTATTGCATAAACTTTTTTTGCACCGTTTTGTAACATACAATCTGTAAAGCCACCTGTTGAAGCCCCAACATCCATACATATTTTATCTTCAAGAAGTATCGGGTACTCTTTTAGTGCTTTTTCCAACTTGAAACCGCCACGACTCACATAAGGGTTAGGATTTGATTTGATGATGATTTCCAGCTCTTTGTTTACTTTTGTACCTGCTTTATCTTCTCTCTGTCCGGCAACAAAAACATTTCCAGACATAATCAATGTCTTTGCTTTTTCGCGTGAAGGTGCAAGGCCCAGCTCTACGAGTAGAATATCAAGCCTTTCTTTCTCAACTGACATAGTATCACCTGTTATATCTTTCTATATATGCAGCTATATGATTGGCTGTCAAACCTAATACTTCCATCAGCTTATTTCTAGATCCATGTTCCCACCAATCATGCTGTTTTCTTCCGCAACCAATAGATACTTATGTGTGGCTGCTAACTGATCAATCTGATTATAATCTATGGGCTTAACAAACCTGGCGTCTACTATGGTAACAGCTTTATTAACCATTGATCCGGCCTTTAAAGCTTCATCCACCATAGAACCGACTGCAAGAATAGCTATATCTTCTCCGGTTTCTAATACCTCACTTTTACCATAACAAATCGGTTTTTTGTCATATCCAAAATAGGGCGCTTGACCTTTAGGGTATCTAATGGCAATGGGGCCGTCCATATAAGTTAAAGCAAAATCCATCATGTCCTTAAAGGTTTCACTATCCATTGGAGCCATGACAGTCATATTTGGCATATGATTCAAATAGGACAAGTCAAAAACACCTTGATGCGTTTCACCATCTTCCCCAACAATTCCTGCTCTATCTAGCATAAAGACTACAGGGATTTTTTGAATGCAAACATCATGTAAGACCTGATCATAAGCCCTTTGTAAAAAAGTAGAGTAGATGGCAACAAAAGGCTTGATACCGCTTAGACCTATACCGGCAGCAAATGTAACCGCATGTTGCTCGGCAATGCCTACATCAAAGAAAGCTTTTGGGCATTTTTTCATAAAACGAGTCATACCTGTTCCATCCGGCATGGCTGCAGTTATGCCTGCAATCTTATGACCCTCTTTAACATACAAAATGAGCTTTTCTCCCATCAACTCACCATAAGTTTTTTTGGTTCCGGCTTCTTTTTCTACTAAAGCTTCACCATTTTCTGTTATAAAAGGCTTTGTACCGTGAAACTTTGATGGGTTCATTTCAGCATGGTGATAACCTTTTCCTTTGATTGTATTAATATGAATTAGAACCGGTCCCTCAATTCGACGGGCTTGGTTAAGAACTTTAATAATCTGTGGTAGTGCATGACCATCGATTGGCCCTAAATATGTATAACCCATCTCTTCAAAAAACATACCGGGAATAAACACCTGTTTAAAAGCATCTTTTATTTCTCTTACCCCTTTTGTCAAGGGCTTTCCAATCACCGGTATATGATCTAATACTTTATGAACATCATTTTTGATTTCCTTGTAGACATGTCCGGTCCTAATGGTATCAAGATACTCCGCCATACCGCCTACATTTTTACCAATTGACATTTGGTTGTCATTTAGGATTACGATGAAGTTCTTTTTCATCCTGGCACCATTGTTAAGAGCTTCATATGCCATACCTGCAGTCAAAGCACCATCACCAATAATGGCCACCACACTATGATCTTCCTGACGCATGTCCCTAGCTACTGCATAGCCAATGGCTGCAGATATCGAGGTTGAACTATGCCCAACATCAAAGCAGTCATGTTCACTTTCAAGGCGTTTTGGAAAGCCACTTAAGCCTTGGTACTGCCTAACCGTTTTAAGTGCTTCTTTTCGTCCGGTTAAGATTTTGTGGACATAACTTTGATGGCCAACATCCCAAATTAATTTATCTGTAGGCGAATTAAAGACATAATGTAGGGCAATGGTGAGTTCCACTACGCCTAGATTCGAACTTAGATGACCGCCTGTCACGCTCACCACATCCACCAAATATTTTCTCACTTCATAGCTTAATCTATTTAAATCACGCATACTAAGCTTTTTTAAAGCTTCAGGAGAATGAATTTTATCCAATACTCTAAACATAGGTCACCTTTTTTTCCTTTTTTTGATATAACTCAATATAATGCCCATTCTATATACAATATGATTAGCATTTCGTAAAGCAACTTCTTTACCTATTGCTTTTCCGCCTACCGTAATACCGGCTATGATGGATGTTAAAATAATACTAGCAGCTGTTGTTTTTAGAGTCATATTTTCATTGAGTTTAATAATAATTGCCGCAGATGCAGACCCTGAGATAATGCCGGAAATATCCCCGATAACATCATTAAAGAAATTAGCTACAGCACCGGCATTACGAATAATGAGTATGGCCTCTTGAGCACCTCTGACCTTTCCCGATGACATAGAATGAAAAGGCGTTTCTGTTGCTGCTGTTACCGATATACCAAACAAATCAAAAATCACACCCAAAAAAACAATAAATAAAAGTATAAAAAGTGCACCAATAATACTAACTTTTTCCATAAACACTAAAGAAATATATCCTAATATTAAGGCTATAAAAAATGTAATCACTGTGATCACATAAACCCATACATAATTCACCTTTTTATTTGTATACATATTGCGGAATTTGATCCGACTTTTATGTTCACTCATGCATACCCTCATCTCATGCCTTGTAGTTCATAAATAAATATTTTAAAAGCTGAAGAAAATCATCATAGTAAATTTTGCGGCATATAGTCTAGCAGGTTTTCCCGAATTCAAACTCCGATGTCGCCAAAGGAGCGATTCCTCTTTCATTGAAATCCCAAAATAAATGGCGCTAGATCGCCTTAAGAACCACACTGTAATCCTATGACAACCTCTTTCGAACAGTCTAGGAGTTTTCCTCACATCACCAAACGCTTCTTAGCCTCTTTAGCAACTTCAAATTTCAAGCAACAATAACACGTCATCTTTGGCCTAAGAATCTATGCCTAAATTGCTATCCCCTTCAAAGTCACGCAAGGCAGGCTACACTGTCCACAGCTTACGCCGCATGACAGGTTTAATCCAACGCCGTAGATCATGTTAACCCACATAC
>PGZS01000035.1 GCA_002841435.1 Firmicutes bacterium HGW-Firmicutes-3
AATCTAACGCCTACTACTTTTATCATAACTTCTCCTTTAATTTCATTCACCAATGAAATGGAATTATTTTGAATTCATTGCTTGAATCAACATCACTTCCACCAACAAAGTGTAGTTAATATGCAATCGATCGTATTTTCTGATTTGTTCTATACCTTCAATCAAACTACTTATCCTATTATACGACAAATAGGGTACTTGTTTCAACAACAGATTCTTATTGTCCATATGAATCAAAGGTTCCAAGTCTCCTAAGCTCTTAATCACCATAAGATCTCTAATCCATGTCAACATAATATCTAAGAAGTCCTGTTTTTCATCTTTGTATTTTTCAAAGATTTCCACTTGTTCCATGGCTTCTACCTTATCCTTACGAGATATAACCATCATGACTTGTATCATATCATTACGCATTTCATGAAAGCTTTCTGAATGCCTTAGTGCTAGCGCTCTACCCATATTTCCTCTGGCAAAAGATGCATATAACTTTGCCTGATAATCCGGAATGCCTAGGTCCTTTTCCAAGTAATCTTCAATACATTTTTGACTTAGAGCTCTGAGACGAATGACAACACACCTTGATAAGATGGTTGGTAAAAAAGTATGGGTATGTGTGGCCAATAAAATGAATCTTACATGGATAGGAGGTTCTTCTAGCGTTTTAAGTAAGGCGTTTTGAGCCTGTACTGTCATTTTTTCCGCATCATGTATAACATAGATCTTGTAATCATATACATAAGGCTTAATGTAAACGTCTTTATTGACTTGATCGCGAATGTCATCTACGCCGATACCGGTTTTCTTACTGGCATGAATATGAATCACATCCGGATGGTTACCACTATCGAACAAACGACAAGAACTACAAACATCACAAGCCTCAATACCATGAGCCTGGCACTCCATGACTTTGGCGTATGTATTGGCCAATCTTTTTTTACCCATACCACCTTCACCTTCTATGATATAGGCATGGGATATCTTATTCAGTTTTATGGCGTTCTGAAAATGTTGGATAATCTCTTCATAGCCTTTTATCTCATCGAATCTATACATAAGCCCGTCTCCTTACAACATGTATTATCATATCACTATTATGTCTTTTTTAAAAGCAAATGTATACAGTTTATGACCATTCTTTCAACCTAGGTCTTTATTATGTAACACATTGTTAAGCCAAGCTGCCTCTGCTATAATGGTTTTATGCATCAATAAAAACAATGGGAAGGTATACTCTATGAAAATATTACTTATAGCTGACCAAGAATCCAGATATATATGGGATTTCTTTGACCCAAAACGCTTTGAAAATATAGATGTCATCCTTTCTGCCGGTGATCTAAAAGCCAGCTACATGGAGTTTATTAATACCGTCATAAAAAAACCTCTCTATTATATTCATGGCAATCATGACCACAGGTATCTGGACACGCCACCTATGGGGTGTATCAATATCGAAGATGATTTGGTCGTTGTTGATGGTGTACGTATACTTGGACTTGGCGGATCTATGCGATATAAAAAAGGACCGATGCAATATACCGAAAAAGAAATGGTTTCACGTGTTCGCAAACTCAGACGTAAAATTGACAAATACAAAGGTTTTGACATACTTCTGACACATGCTCCGGCAAGAGGTATCGGTGATGGGGATGATCTTTGTCATCAAGGATTTTTGGCTTTCAATCAACTCATGGATACCTATAAACCTTCTTACTTCCTCCATGGTCACCAGCATCTGAATTATAATTTAAATGCAAAAAGAATACGTCAATATGATCTTACAACCATTATTAATGGCTATGACTATTATATTTTTGATTTTGAACCAAATGGTTATACCTATGATAAAAAAAATGGGCATAAGCCTGATTTTGATACTGGCTTATGGTTAAGAAAAGTCTTACCATCAAAAAAACAATGAGTGGTTCCTCATTGTTTTTGATTTTTGAAAAATGAGTCATTAATACTTCTTTTTAACACTAAAAAGCTCCAATAACTTATGGTTTTGTTCCTTTGCATTGATACTTGGAATGCTACCTTTAACACCAAAAACAAACCAATCCATATCCAGTATTGCCTCGTTACTGATATGGGTACCTGCTTCAACCATCAGTTCTTTTTTCTGATTATATATGGGGCCTGTAAATGGGTGGTGCACACCATCCATAATCATTTTTTTCATAAATGTCACACTGTTTATTAGTGGTTCCGGTAACTTAGATTCAGAAAACATAATATCGACAACACCAGCATCCATTCCCCACCAATAACTGATGGCACGCTCATTGTTCCCTAACAATCCGCTAATTTTATTATAATTCCCACTCATGATATTCCTTACAATTTTCTCATAAAATACACCCCAATGCCAATGAGGACTAGCAAGGCAAACAGGTTCTTGGCCGTTTTTTAATTCGTCTGCAAAATATATACCTGAATGCTTAAGACTTGTTTTTAGATCTGTAGATTCTTGATGGCAAATGATATCGACACCCATATCCATAAGCTGTTGGTCGATTTCATAACATGCATCTTCGCCACATGCTGTTGAGGCATCCACCCATTTGACAAAAACTTCTGCAAAAGGGTTTAGAAATCTTGCACCAAGTGCATACGCATTAATGCTACTGATGACCTCTGGTATTGGATACGTGACAACATATCCCAGTTGATTGGTTTTGCTCATGGCTCCTGCTATCATACCTACCAAGAAATTCGGTTCGAAAATCCGACCAAAATAAGTTCTAAAATGTCTGTATGACAAGTTTTCGGAGCAATTTAGAAATTTTATATGCTCGTAAGCTAAGGATGCTTTTAAAGTCTCGTGTATGAATGCAGGAGATGTAGCAAATATGATATCATAGTCTTCTTCTGCTGCTTCCTTTAGATAATCATAAGCCCGTTCATCCTCCGGTACATAATTGATACAAGTGGTCGTGATACTGTCACCCATTACATTCTCCAGATGTTGACGTCCTATTTCATGTCCATAGGTCCAAGCTGAGGAATCCTTAGATTTTGCATGTAAAAAAGCAATTTTGGCTTCCTTCATAGCAAAAGGTAAATTTGTTAAGCCAAAAAATAAAGGTTTCTTTTCAAGTTCAGATGGTGTTAATTCAAGCTCGTATTTATTTGAACTACCAATGATTTCAAGCTCCGCCCATAGACTTTTAAGGTTTTCTTCCAAGACTTCAACGATGCCTTCCCTGTAAGGATAAACATCTAAATACTGTAAAAAAGCATCACCTGTTGTAATGGGAATTTGATCGCCGCCTAGTTTTTTATAGAGTGTTTTGAATTGATAATATATGGATCTTAAATCGCCTTTTTTATTCTCGTAATGCCAACCGTATTTTTCAATAATTTTATGCATTTTTACAAAGCTGCCTACTTCTGTAAACCATAGATAGTTAATCTGATGGTTCTTATAAAATTCCAAAAACTCATAATAGATGACGATGGTCTTATCTTCCTTATCATATCTTGGAATAAGCCTGGTTACATAAGCCGAAATTAAAACTGCCTCACTATAACTTAAAACACTGACCCTCTTATTACCTTCTTCAACATAATACCAGTTTAAATATTCATAGACTTTAATAGGCTCTCGAATACCTTCTTCAATATGAGCTTCGTATAAATAAACCCATTTAGCCGCAAATTCCGTTGTCGGTCCCAAAATAGGCATAAAATCAGGGGCAAATGCACTTCTTCTTGCATTCGTTCGCGTACCTTTTATTTTTTTAATAGGAATCTCTGTGAGTCCTAGGTTAACTTCTGACACAATGGACTCTCTTGAAAGTATCGCATCAAGAGATGGAACATGGGCATTCCAACCATTAGACTTATAATGGTTTACCGTTTTAATACCTAATTTTCTGGCTTTTTCATAATTCGTCCTACCAAGCTCCACTTACTTCAACCCTTCCTCTATATATATATCATCTATGTACCGTAAAAGAACCTGTCACATTAGACAGGCCCTTAGTTATTTGTCATATGTATTGGTTATGATATTATATCATCATATCAAGAAGTAGACCTTTGATGTCATCAATTCTACCCAATATGTTCAAATGATTCTTCTCATCCTTAAGGAGCTCCTGAGCCAAATCATCTAGATTCTTGTCTACCAGTTTGACAATTCCATAGACCCTATGGCGTCCTCGTTTATCAAGAAAATTCTCTCTAGAAAACTTATGAGAATGTGTTACGATTTCATTCATAAAGTCCTTGACCATCTCTCGGTACTTCTTCATATCTTTTATATCCATATGCTTAGATAAACGATCCCCTTGGGCCGTAATATCCTTAATCATACTCTCCAACTTACTTTGTAATTCACTTTCTTCTATCTTGCTAAGCAAAGTGAATTTGAAGTCCTCCTTGGAAACAACTTCTTTATTTGAAGTCACATCGGATACACTTGTCATTGTCATTGGGTTGATTTTCATGTCCATATAAACAACTCCTTAAAACTGTATGTTCGTTTAATCAAACAACACTAAGTCTCTCTAAATCATATAGAAGTATATTTAGAAGTTCAACTATATTGTTTTGACACCTTAACCATGCCTAAATCTTTAAATATTTTTCAATATCAATGACAAAAATGGTGGCGCCACCAACGGTTATTTCTACTGGATAAGGCATACATCCTTCAATTGCACTGGGTATCGGAGGGTTCATTAAAGACAGTTCCTTTTTCGTTTGGCACTTATTTTCTATAATGCCAAGTACTTTGTCCACTTCCTGCTCCTCAACTCCAATAAACAAGGTCGTGTTGCCTGTCTTTAGAAATCCACCTGTAGATGCCAACTTAGTTGCCATATATCCTTCTGTTGTCAATGCATCCATCAACTTATGAGCATCCTCATCATGAATTACTGCTATGATCAATTTCATAAGATCACCTCTATCCTTTATCGGCACAATTAAGCTTCTTACTTATATTATAACACCTTGAAAAATTATAACAAGTATTACAACTTCCGAGGTCATCCAAGGATGGGTTTTCATAGACTAAAATAAATCCAAAAAAGTAGCAACCTTAGGTTTTCACCTATGATTACTACTTTTCTAGAGTAAGAAAGATTGATTTTTATCTATATACCAAAATATTCTTTAGCATTATTGTAGCAGATATCTTGAATCATGCGCCCTAAAAACTCAGGATTATTAGGATATTCTCCATTTTCGACCCATTCACCAAAAAGATTACATAATATACGTCTAAAATATTCATGTCGTACATAAGATAGAAAACTTCTTGAATCTGTCAACATACCGACGAAACGACTGATGAGCCCAAGTTGAGCCAGTGTCTTCATCTGATCGATCATACCGTCTTTCTGATCACAGAACCACCAACCTGAACCAAACTGAATCTTGCCCGCTATCCCACCACCTTGAAAATTGCCAATCATGGTACCAATCACATAATTATCTCTTGGATTTAAGACATAAATGATGGTTTTAGGTAATTGATCTGTTGTATCTAAGTCATTAAGCAGATCCGATAACGCTCTGGCAAAAACTGTGTCATTAATAGAATCAAAACCAGTATCCGGACCGACTTCCTTATGCATTCTTGTATTGTTATTACGTAGTGCACCAATATGAAGTTGCATCGTCCAATCATTTTTTGCATAGAATTTGCCTAACTGATTCATGACCAAACTTTTATATCTGACCACTTCATCCTTGGCTAATACACTACCTCGAAGGGCCTTTTTAAAAATAGCATTCCCTTCTTCTATTGTTACATCTTTTAAGGCTTCATACTGAACTTCATCTAAAGCGTGATCTGAAAGCCTACATCCATGTTCGTGAAAATAAGCAACTCTTTCTTCCAAAGCTTTAAACAATAACGCTAAAGACGTTATACCATAACCAACAATAGACTCAAGTTGCTTTAACCACGGTAGAAAGGTTTCCAAATTTATATGGATGCCTTTATCCGGTCTAAAGGTTGGGAGCACTTTGGTCTTAAAGGTATCATCTTCCTTAATAATCTTGTGATATTCTAAAGTATCTATTGGATCATCTGTGGTACAAATCACATCTACATTAGATCTTCTTATAAGTGCCTTTGATGTAAAAGCATCTGTTTTTAAACGTTCATTACACACATCCCATATATTTTCTGCTGTGGTCATATCTAATTGCTCTTCTATGTCAAAATAACGTTTTAGTTCAAGATGGGCCCAGTGATACATGGGATTCCCTATAGCATAAGGCAAGGCTTCGGCAAAAGCCATAAATTTACTGGCATCCGGCGCATTCCCAGTTATAGATGCTTCTAATACACCGTTGCTGCGCATAACACGCCATTTATAGTGATCGCCACCAAGCCAAAGTTCTGTCATATTATTATAAGATTTGTTTTCAGCAATTTCCTTAGCAGACAAATGGCAGTGGTAATCAAAAATTGGCATGTCTTTAGCGTAATCATGATAGAGGCTGATGGCTGTCTCATTGGTTAATAGAAAATTATCATCCATAAACGCTTTCATAATGTTACCCCCGTTTTAAAAATAGCGATTTCCCGGTAATTGTTAAGTTCCTGTCGCGTTTTTTCACCATCAATAATGGTAATAACTTTCTCAGTAAATTCTTCCAACATAGCATCCATACTTAACCCATCTACCAATTGACCGGCGTTAAAATCGATCCAGTTTGGTTTTTTCTCAAATAATGGTGTGTTCGTCGAGATTTTTACTGTAGGGATAAACCCACCAAAAGGTGTACCTCTACCTGTTGAAAAGAGTACCAAATGACATCCACACATCCCTAGAGTAGTGGTTGCTACTGCGTCATTTCCCGGAGCACTGATTAGGTTCAATCCGGGTATTTTTAGTCGCTCTGTATGTTTTAAGACATCTACAACTAGGCTGTCACCTGCTTTTGTGGTGCATCCAAGAGACTTGTCCTCAAGAGAAGATATACCACCGTTTTTATTACCTGGTGAAGGGTTATCATAGATGACTTGATTGTGCTTCTTATAATAATTCTTAAAATCATTGACCATCTCCACCATCTTATCAAAGACGCCTCTATTGACGCATCGGTTCATTAGAATGGTCTCTGCACCGAACATCTCAGGTACTTCTGTCAAAACCGTTGTGCCGCCTTGTTCAACTAAGTAATCAGAAAATCTACCAATCAACGGATTTGCCGTTATACCACTAAGACCATCTGAACCGCCACATTCTAAACCGACACGAATAGATGACAGGGGTTTTTTTACACGTTGGTCTTTAAGCATATCTTCAAAAAGGGCTCTCACCATCTCATATCCCGCTTCGATTTCGTCTTCCACTTCCTGAGAAATCAAAAAGCGAACACGTGACGCATCATACGTACCTAAGGTCTCTTCAAAAGCTTTTATCTGGTTGTTTTCACAACCTAGACCGATCACAAGTACACCACCGGCATTAGGATGCCTTGCTATATTTTGCAATGTTTTACGCGTGTTGATATGGTCATCACCCATTTGAGAACAGCCATAGCTGTGGGTATAAGCATAGATGCCGTCAAAATTATCCAAACGGTTCAAGTCAATGCCTTCTTCCATACAACGACTTTTAAAAACATCAATAATACGGTTTGATACGCCATTGACACAACCTACAGTTGGTATAATCCATAGTTCGTTTCTAATACCAACTTCTTGGCCCTTTCTTTCATAGACCTGTACCGTCTTAGGCTCTAAGCTGGATTTTAATGATGCTGATGATGAAGCAATATTATGTTCAGGCTGATAGCTATATGTTAAGATGTCATCTAAAGAAGTCTTCAGGTTATGGGTGTGAACATGTTCACCTTTTAATATGTCACCGGTAGCTATACCTATTGGCATGCCGTATTTAATAATAGCTTCATCTTTTTTTATGTCTTTCAAAGCATACTTGTGACCACTCATTAGGTGCTTACTGTCATCATCTTCAAGGTTGATGTATACATTGTCTCGGTTGTGAATAACAAAATGTTTGTTCATTGGACCTCCTCCTAATCAATCTTCGTCTTCGACAGCATTAATAAGATTTGCCATACCCTCATCCAGTATGGTAGCAACATAATTGACCACTTGGTCTCTTAATCCAGGAATGTGATTCAGATTACCCTTCCAATTAGGTTCATAGCCAAGTATAGCTTCTACAACACCGACTAAGCTTGCTTTTCTACCATCATACTGCTTCCAAGCATCTTCATATAGCTTAAGAATATCCTCACTGTCAACAACAGCAATCTTCTTACCGGCATATTCACCTCTATAAAAAACCATATAAGCCGCAAGTGCAGCAACCAATCGCTTAGGTAACTTACTGTTTTGATCAAAATAAGCAAGAAGTGAAGGCAAAACACGTGTCTGATATTTCGACATACTGTTTAGGGAGATACTCATAAGATAATGTTTAACAAAAGGATTTTTGAAACGCTGAATAACTTCATCTGCATAAACCTCCAATGCTTCTTTTGATAAAGTAAGCGTTGGGATAATTTCTTCAAAAATTGCTTTCATAAGAAATTGATTGATCTGTGGATCTTCTACAGACTCAAGAACCGTTTCGATACCATACAAATAAGCAATTGGCACTAAAGTGGTGTGGGCACCATTTAAAATACGTACTTTTCTTATTTTATATGGGGTGACATCATCAACAAAAAGTACCTGACACCCTGCTTCATCTGCCGGAAAAGCCTGCTGAACTTTTTCATCGCCCTGAATAACCCATAGGTTAAACTGTTCACTTTCCACCACCAACTGATCTTCGTATCCCAGTTCTTCCCATATTTTCTTTATGGTTTCTTTTGGATAACCCGGAACAATCCGGTCTACAAGGGTATTGCAGAACCTGTTGGATTTATCAACCCAAGTCTTAAAAGCCTCCCCAAGATTCCATAGATCTATATAGGCCAGTACAGCTTCTTTTAATCGGTCTGCATTACTATCTATAAGCTCACAAGGCAATACGATATACCCTTTTTGGGGGTCTCCCTTAAAAACTTCATATCTTTCGTACATAAGTCTTGTTAATTTACCAGGATATGTTACTGAAGCATCTTTATCCATTTGATCTTTGGGATCAAATACAATGCCGGCTTCGGTTGTATTTGAAACGATGATAGAGGCCGTTTCAATATGAGCCAGAGAAAGATAACTCTCAAAATCCTCATAAGGATTAATCCCAACGGACAACGCGGTATTTTTGTAATATTCTATGACCGGCTCCTGGTTTTTAATCCCCTTTAGATAATGGGTGTAAATATAATTCTGTGACTCTAGTATGGGCAGCAACCCACTTGCCAAAGGTTGTACAACCGCTACGCTACCGTTAAATAGACTCTGTTCATTCATTTTGTGAATCATCCAATCCACAAAACCTCTCAAAAAATTGCCTTCTCCAAATTGTATCACCTTGACTGGGTGATTAAGTGCCTTTTTCCATTCTACTACATTCATCCTTCTACCTCACATTTTTTGACATTCCTCATTGACCTGTTATGCTCACCATTCTTTACACTTGTCTTAATATAATACTTCTGATATAACTATAGTATAACCAAATACATTGTTATTCAATAAGTAGCTTTTGACAAACTGTGCATTTTTTGACATTAGATCAATGAAAAGAGGCAATCTATGAATGAGTTTGAACAACAACGCCAACAATATGTCATGAATCTTCTAAGCGAGATCTTACCTGAGAATTTAAAGAATGAAACTCAACTGTCTCAAATTGGACTTCATGAATCCGGTACCTACATTGTCTTGCAATTGACTTTGACAAACAAAATCACACGGTTAATTAGTGGCATGCCGGACAATTCCTTGACAGCATGGAAAAACACATTTCATCAACATCTTCTTAATGCCTTTACATACTTGGGTATCAAACCGGTATGCCTCTTAAACCTCCAACCTTTTAACCGTACCTTGATTCTTTCCGTATCGAATGCTCTGCCTCCAAATAGTATAAAACAACATCTACAGACCTGCTTTGATGAAATGCATAAAACTTTGCTAAATACCTATAGTGCATCTGTTATTGGCTGTTTTGGTAGTTTTGTTACTGATTTTTTTAGTATTGGCAGTTCCTACAAAAAGTCCAGAAAACTACAAGAGTATACTTTTATTATCGGACAAGGTCATTGCATATTCTTTGACGACTTTTCCCTCCATGATGATTACTCTCTAATTGAATATAGTTATATTCAGAAATTCGAAACTTTTCTACAGCACCGGGACTGGATTAACATATATAAGCTCATTGACACTATAAAATGGTCCCTTATTACCAATACCACGAATAATTCTAAAACGATTTATTTATATAAGGAGATCTATGCTTTAACCATTCGACATCTTTTTAATGAAATATGCGTCTATCAAGATGAAATTAAACAGTTAAATGAGGGTATTATCATGTTTGAACACCTTTTTAATGATTTACATGATGTACATGCTTATTATTTGGAAGTTCTACAAAATATTTCACAAGTAGATATGGATACGCCTTATTCTTTACATATTAAAAAAGCCTTACATATCATCCATATGGAGTACATGCAGGCTATTAGTTTAAATTATATTGCAGATTCGTTAAATATTTCCACCGCTTATCTGTCCAGATTATTTAAGAATGAAGTCGGTATGAATTTTAAAACTTATTTAACCAATTATCGTATGGGTATCGCCAAGCAACTCCTAACGGCCACCACCCATAATCTTCTAACCATAGGAACAAATATTGGCTATCCAACAGCCACACAATTTATTCGCGTTTTTAAATCCAGTGAAAGTATCACGCCAACAGAATATAGAAACTATCATCGAACAACTAGTCTTTCATGACATATGATTCTTTTTTACAAAATCAAAGTGATAATAAGGGCTTTATGGCTTCCAAAATAATCTGATGGATGGTCTCTATGGAGTTTGTTGCATCCACCGTCAATATTCTACTTTGATGACGTTTTGCCAAAAGCCGATAACCTTCATTAACCTTTAAGTGAAAAGCATCACTTGCAAGTTCTAATCGGTCTAGAGCCTGTTGATTTTTTTTCCTAGATAGTCCAAGGTCCGGAGGTAAATCCAACAATATCGTTAAATCCGGCAATAAACCTAAAGTTGCATAGCTGTTTATTTTTTCAACCGCATCTATGCCAACACCTCGCGCATAGCCTTGATAGACGACAGAAGAATCCACAAAGCGATCACAAATAACAACCTTACCTTGTTCAATATTCGGCTTGATGAACTCCGCTACATGTTGGGCTCTTGCAGCCGCATATAACAGTACCTCTGTCATATTGGCCATTTCCATATGACTACTATCTAAAATCACCTCTCTGATTTTCTCACTAATAGGCGTTCCACCAGGTTCCCTTGTCAATAACACATTAAAACCATGCTCACTAAAATATGACATGAGCAAGTCAATCTGGGTTGATTTTCCGGAACCGTCTCCACCTTCGATGGTTATAAATATACCTTTCATAATGACCTCTTTCATTCGAATTTTATAGGATTACATCCACTTTTTTTTCATCGTAGCCTAAGATTTCCAAACCTTCTTCTTCCCATTTGTTTATCTGTTGTATCAAACCTTTCGTAATCCTTTCTCCAGGTACCACCATAGGAATTCCCGGTGGATAGGGTGTAATCATACCGGCTGCGATTCTGTCTAACCCCTGACTTAAAGGTACCCTCTCGCTTTTCTTTGAAAAAGCTTCATAAGGCTCTAATACTTTTTCATTTTTATTAAAACTACTTGCTGCTTTTATTGGTTTTTTAAAAGGCTTTAGCTTTTTATCTATGGCCCTTATTGCTTTTATATAGGCCAGTAAGGCGCCTTTATTATCGGCTATACTAAAGAAACCCAACGCATGGATTTTAGATGAAAGCTCTAACTGAATATTATAGTCTTCCCTTAGCCTATGATTAAAATCATGACCGGATATATTCGTCTTGTCGAAGAGAAGAATATGTTTATAAGGATCTTTAGCTACAATACCTTCCTGAATATTTCTGTATCTGTCTAAACTTTTGATATTTTTCAATTTATTAAGATTGTTGTGCACTTTCTTTAGGGTATTTAAATGACTTATCCACAATTTTTCCTGATGCATCAACTGCCTAATACATAGATCCATTTGAGCCATCATAACATAGGATGGACTACTGGTTTGTAGCATCTGTAACATTTTAAGCACTTTTCTTTCTGTCTCTTTCTCAAGATTCAGGTGCATAAGCGCTGATTGAGTAAATGTAGGTAAAGTTTTATGCATGCTATGAATGACAATATCAGCACCTAAGTTGACAGCTGAATCCGGCAAATATTTTGAAAAAGGTAGATGGGCACCATGGGCTTCATCCACAACCAACATAACATTATAGCGATGACAGATTTTTGATATGGCTTCAATATCTGATATAAAACCCTCGTAAGTAGGACTGGTCATAATAAAAGATAGTATTTTAGGATTAGCAATTAAGGCCTCTTCTACTTTTCTTGGATCAATACCACCAACTAAGCCAAACTGAGTGATTTCCGGATAAATATACAACGGCTTAAGCTTAAATAGTGTAATGCCATGATACACAGACTGATGACAATTCCTAGCAACCAACACCGTATCATCTGCTTCATGAATACCTCCAATTGCACATAAAATGCCCATCGTACTACCATTGACCAAAAAAATAGTCTTCTTTGTCCCATACATCTTCCCGATATGATCCATACTTTCTTTTAGTATGCCACTGGCCTGATAAAGATGGTCCGTTCCCGGAACCTCTGTTACATCTATAGTATAAGCATCCTCAATAAATCGATACCGTCCGCCCTTATGGCCTGGCATGTGCATAGGATATACTTTATGATGGTATTTTTTCAGATGACCATAGAGATTCGTCTTCATGGATATGCCCTCTTTTCTTTTATAATGACTATATCTATTGTACGGAATTTTTCTATAAAATACAAGACAACAAAAAACTATGTCAAAATGACATAGTCTTTTGCTTAAAGATTTTTAGGATGAGGAATAATACTATATAATCTGCTATTGCAGCTCATACCTATAATAATTCATTTATGCCTTATGCACCGTGATGAAGTGTTACGCCTTTGATTTCAAAGTCAGCGTAGCTTTCAATACCATGTTCTTCAATATCTAGTCCGTTTTGTTCTTCGGTCGCACTAACTCTTAGACCGATAATCTTATCAACCGTCTTAAAGACTATGAAAGCTGTAGGGAGTACCCAAGCTGCTACTGCAACCACACCGACTGCTTGAATCGCTAATTGGCCAAAGCCTCCACCATATAACAAACCACCATCTGTTGCAAATATCCCTACCAATAGTGTACCAACTGCACCAGTAATACCGTGAACACTAATAGCACCAACCGGATCGTCTATCTTAAGTACTTTGTCTATGAACTCTACTGCAAATACAATTACAATACCGGCAATGATACCTATAAAGAATGCACCCATTGGAGATACTGCTGCACAGCCTGCAGTGATAGCTACAAGACCTGCTAAGGCACCGTTTAGTGACATAGAAACATCCGGCTTTTTGTAACGAATCCAAGTAACAATCATCGCAACAATTGCTGCTGCTGCTGCTGCCAAATTTGTAGTAACAAAGATTTGTCCGATAGCAATGGCATCCTCAGCTGAAGAAGCTGCTAACTGTGAACCGGGATTGAATCCAAACCATCCAAACCAAAGTATAAATACACCAAGTGCACCAAGTGTTAATGAATGACCGGGTATCGCATTAGATTTACCGGATTTCGAATATTTCCCAATTCTAGGGCCAAGAATTGCCGCACCAACAAGTGCTGTCCAACCACCAACAGAATGTACTGCTGTTGATCCTGCAAAATCTATAAAGCCTTCTGCACCACCAATTGACAATGTGGATAACCAACCGCCACCCCAGATCCAATGTCCTGATACCGGATAAATAACAACTGAAACAAAGAAACTATATACCAAGTAAGAAATAAATTTTGTACGCTCAGCCATAGCACCTGATACAATGGTTGCAGCCGTAGCACAAAAAACTGTTTGAAAAATTAAGGAAGTGTAGTCATCATAAAATACAAAGCCTGACCAACCAAATAATCCAAAATTACTTACACCATACATAATACTGTAACCAACTAACCAAAACATGACTGAACCTACAGAAAAGTCCATAAGGTTCTTCATAATGATGTTACCTGCATTTTTAGATCTGGTAAAGCCAGTTTCTACCATAGCAAATCCTGCTTGCATGAAAAACACCAACGCTGCTGCAATTAACACCCATATCGTATCTAAAACTAATTTTATATCTTCCATTATTCTTCACTCCTTCAATATTTTCTTTTATGTCCCACAATTTTTATGTTGCACTCCCTTTATTTATTCTAGAATGCAATCTCTATCCCATTTAGTTACATACTTTTACTTAGTCCTAACCATCGCGAATAATCTATAGTGCTTTAACGCCTTCTTCGCCTGTTCTTACCTTAATCACGTTTTCTACCGGATAAATAAATATTTTACCGTCACCAATTTCTCCGGTTCTAAGCACTTCCTTAGCCACTTCTACAACTTTTTCTACAGGTACTTCACATACCACGATTTCAATTCTTGATTTAGGTAATAAGTCAATCTCATATTCCGTGCCTCTGTAGTACTCTGTTTTACCTTTTTGTAAGCCGCAACCCAGCACATGAGAAAATGTCATTCCGGTAATTCCGATTTCATTTAAAGCAGCCTTTAAAGCTTCAACCTTGCTTGGTCTTGTAATAATATCAATTTTTGTAATCTTGTCCATAGTAATCCTCCTCTTAAAAACTTAATTTGTAATAATACTTACTTTTAACATCGAATAGATACTTGCTTCTTCTATCATGTTATGAGTAGCTGCATAGGTTGTCTAAGTGTCATATAAAAAAAATGATGGCCATCATATTTTTGAATCTAAGTGAAACAAGAAGAGTGACTTCGTCACGATCTATAACATTTCATTTCAAATATTGAGAAGTCATTCTTCTTTGCCCATGTACATAGTACGCGCTAAACCAAATGTCTTTTTATGTATTAGAAAAGTAGTCATTTCCTAAATACACAAGAAAAGAAGCTTCGTTTCATTATGAGCTCTGCTCATATTTCTAAACGGTTCGACAGGAAAGGTCTTTGACGTATTCTGCCACGCTTTTAGGCCAAATACTAAAGTACGACTTTCCTTGAGAATAAAAAAGGCCCACATACTTCTAAATAGAAGTATGTGAACCACTTTGTTCACCTTATTAATTGATGTGCATCGTCGCAATGTCAATTAATGAATATGGACCCATTATAGTACGCCAAGAACCATCTGTCAATACTTTTTTCAAAAAAATGATTTTTCACGCCTTTAATCCTGCATATATACTTATAAAATTCAAGAATATTAACATTTTAGAGCTAATAATGCAATTAATAACATAGTCAACATCATATGCCCTAATAGTCTATATTTCTATAAAGCCGTACAAATACTGTTGTTTATAATGATTAATAAATGATTTTTATAATTCCTTTTGTTATGGTTAATCCCAGTTTTTAATGCGTTGTATTGACACCGGTTTCCTCTCATGCTATGATTAGAAAAATTAACTGATTGATATTATTTCTCACCAACCAATCATATAATTTTATAACATCTTATTAAGAGTGGTGGAGGGAATAGGCCCTGTGAAGCCCGGCAACCAGCAGACCATTGTATGGTGCTAATTCCTACAGCATAAGCTGAGAAATAAGACGCATTGTTGAATGATACGCGCTTCTATTTCTTAACAGGAATAGAAGTTTTTTATACCTATTCTATGGTCGTCTAATACGCAACTATTTAACCCATGAACAAAGGAGTGATCTGATGAGCAATAGCAAACATACTTACGGATTTGATACTTTACAATTACATGCCGGTCAGGAACCTGATCCTGCAACCGGTTCACGAGCGGTACCTATCTACCAGACAAGCGCTTATAGCTTTAGAGATTTTGAACATGGAAAAAATCTTTTTAACTTAAGCGAGCCCGGCAATATTTATACACGTATTATGAATCCAACCACTGATGTTTTTGAAAAGCGTATTGCCGCACTTGAAGGTGGTGTGGCTGCTCTGGCTGTTGCTTCTGGATCTGCAGCCATTACTTATGCCGTTCAAAACATCGCATCTGTTGGTGATGAAATCGTAGCAGCCAATTCTCTATATGGTGGTACCCATAACCTACTAAAAAATACGTTACCTAGATTTGGCATTATAACACATATGGTCAACCCTGATCGTATCGAGAATTTTGCTGAGAAAATCAATGAAAATACCAAAGCCATCTTTATTGAAACCATCGGCAATCCATTGACCAATATCATAGATATAGAAGCTGTAGCTAACCTCGCTCATGAAAACGGTTTGCCGCTCATCGTTGACAATACTTTTGCAACACCTTATCTTAATAGACCTATAGAATTTGGCGCCGATATTGTTGTACATTCGGCCACTAAGTTCATTGGCGGGCATGGAACTTCCATCGGAGGTGTTATTGTAGATGCCGGTAATTTTGACTGGGCTGCTAGTGGCCGATTCAAAAGCTTTACAGAGCCTGATCCAAGCTACCACGGTATCGTTTACTCTGAAGCACTTGGAAACCTTGCATACATAATCAAAGCTAGGGTAACATTACTGCGTGATACCGGTGCTGCAATTAGTCCATTTAACTCATTTCTATTTTTACAAGGACTAGAAACACTTTCATTACGAGTCGAACGTCATGTATCTAATGCTAAGAAAATTGCCGAGTATTTAAACAACCATGAACTCGTGAACTGGGTCCATTACCCTTCACTTAAAGATGATCCTTATCATGAACTTGCAAAGAAATATTTACCAAAAGGATCCGGAAGCATTTTTACTTTCGGCATTAAAGGCGATGAAGTTGCAGCAGAGAAATTCATCAATGCTCTTGAATTATTTTCCCATTTGGCCAACGTAGCTGATGCCAAGTCTTTGGTTATTCATCCAAGTACGACAACCCATCAACAACTCAGTGATGAAGATCAGGTGGCTGCGGGTATCACGAAAGATACCATAAGGCTTTCTATCGGTATTGAAGATGTGGATGACCTCATCTATGACCTGGATCAAGCATTTAAAGCCACGGTGTAGTATTTTTTTCTATTTACCATAGAACCAAAAAAGATTGCCTTCGGGCAATCTTTTCTTGTTTCAAAATCATTAACGTGACGAAGTCACTCGTTTTTAGCTTTCAACCTTAATCATTCAATAATTCTAAAAAAGCCTTTGTTATTTCACCAGTCATACCCCATATGATATGGTGATCATATCTATAAAAATATACTTTGCGTTTCTGCTTAACCCAAGGTCTGTCGTATTTGTCAGGCAAACCTAGTGATTTTGAAGAAAGTGCCATCACTTCATCTCCATCTTCAACGATAAAAGAGGGTTTAACTTCCATATCAACAATATGAATTTCTGTTTTCATCTTTAGTAGGACTTCAAGTGGAACAGTAAATATTGAGGCGACCTCCTCATTGAGCTTTAATACTTCAAGGTCCCTAATCCTTAATACACCAACAAATACATCTATGGTCACATCAGAATGAGTGACTAAAGTACCAAGATGACCAATTACCTCAATCTTATCCTCTTCAATACCCAGTTCTTCTGAGGTTTCTCTAACTGCCGTTCTTTCATAATCGCCATTATCAACTTCCTCCTTGCCACCGCCTGGAAATCCAATCTCACCACCTTGACGAATATGCTCACTTCTTACTTGATACAACACGTGTATTTCATCCTTCATCTCTATTAAGGGTATTAATACTGCCGCATTTAAATACTTATCTTCTTTACCAATTAGGATATCCTTATGCTTTAGGCTATTCTTTAGCTTTTTAAGTATTGGGTCCAACATAGTTTCACCTCTCGAATTCTAGTTATAATAGACTACATTTTGACCTTATTAGGACAAGATAAACACCAACGATTATAACATAGCTTGCAAACTTTTGTTTTGATCATTAGGATAACTGTGCCCCATATAATTAAGTAAGGAACAATTAAGTAATATCTACCATTCATACTGGTAAGAGGCAATACAAAGACCATCAACATGGATCCAATTGTAGAGACGTATTCGTAAAGTGTATATTTTCCTGTTTTCTTATAAGGCAATTTTTTCGCCAATTGACCCGGTACCTTATGATGACAAGAACCATTCATGCTGTGGGGACATTTTCTACAATAGCGCATGAGTACCACATATCCAGAAAGAAATATAACAAGGACATATAAACCACCGTAGATTATTGAATGAGTTGTCATGGCAAATATGCCTATTACCAAAGCTATCATCAGCACATACATGCTTATAGTTCCATACCTATTTTTCATCCTAACCTCCCAAGTCTTATTAGTAACATTATACAATAAATTGTGTTCATCGTCAGCAGTTATCCACATTAACCAATTATACTCTGTGATTCGTCAACAATTTCAGGTTATAAAATATAATTTCTTAATAACTCTATCTGCATTTAACACGTACAAGAGTATAAAAAAAATTACCTATACAATAGATAATCTAGAGTGAGTCACCCGGGGTTCGAACCCGAGACAACTGGATTAAAAGTCCAGTGCTCTACCAGCTGAGCTAGTGACCCTTATATATATGAAATTAAATACCCAAAGCCGGAATCGAACTAGGTGGATGGTTCTGACCTCTGTTGACAGTTACTCTATATGGTTGGTGAATGCCCAGAGCCGGAATCGAACCAGGTGGATGGTTCATTCTCTGTTGGCATTTATTCTATTTAGTTGATCAATGCCCAGAGCCGGAATCGAACCAGCGACACGAGGATTTTCAGTCCTCTGCTCTACCGACTGAGCTATCTGGGCTGATGCATTTGATACAGTGTTACCAATTGCGGAGAGAGGATTTGAACCTCTGACCTTCGGGTTATGAGCCCGACGAGCTTCCAGACTGCTCCACTCCGCGTCGTTGTTGATTCGAT
>PGZS01000238.1 GCA_002841435.1 Firmicutes bacterium HGW-Firmicutes-3
GGAATTCCTGGTCTCTCCACTGTTAACAAATTAATCGCCATCGCATCAATTGCTGGCAAAAGAATTGCCTGCAGCTTTTCTCTGGAAAACCCTGAACAACTCCGCCACTCAATGTATTGGTTGATTAGATGCCAGTCCACATATTTATGACGTGCGCCTGCGATGATCCCAAAATATAGCGTATTAAATTGCGAAGAATTTATCTTTTCGTTTCTGGGCATTTCAACCCCATAATTGCCACAGATGGTCCACATCAAATTATTAACGCGATTGTCAAATTCAAAATCTTCGGTTTCCCTGCAGTTTTCTGCCATTTATCGCACCTCCTCGATTAATTTCTATACCAAAAGGCTTCAAAACTGATGTGATTCCACCATAGTTCACAAAATTATATGTATTTTGATTGTTTAACATCATTTATACAACAACATTAATTGATACACCTCTAATTGAATAAAAGCTGATATTACTTATTTTCAAAGCCAGTTGATATCGCTTTTTAATTGACATTATCCTTCATTTATCTCATTTTGTTTGAAAATTCTTAAATATTCGCTTTCATTAAAAGGTTTCCTCCTACCTATGCAACTTTTTTTACAAAGCCTACAATTGATAAAGTCTTTATCATCAGCATAAAGAATTCCTGAGACGGTATTTATTGGTGTCATAAAATAATCCTTTTTTAACGCAACACCTATATCACTTGCCTCACCTATCATTTCAAATAAATATTGATTATTTTCAACCGGCCAGTCTGGAAGGGAACCTGGACATAATTCAGCGATATTATTGTAACCAAAGATATCAGAAATATAATTTTTAACTTCTTTCCTTGTTTCAATTAAAATTGTATATTTGATAATATCAACAACAGATGCCGAATATTTTCCTTTTAAAACATCTAGTTCATCCCCCGCAGTAACAATATTTAGTAACACTTTTTCTAAATTATATAATTTGTCAAATAATAATTTACTTATAAAAGTTTGCCCCATCAATGTAACGGATCCTTGTTCCACTTTTTCAACATTACACCATTTTAGAATAGCTCTCGGTTTTATCATTTCTCCAGTATTCTCAATTATTTCAAGAATCATCTCATAATTTTTTGAGTCTGTTTTTAAACCTTTCAGTACCTCCATTTTGTCTATATCATATGGTATCTTGACTGGATTCAACACGATTCTTTCCATTAACAACCACCTCCTCTTCGTTCCGATCAGCTTTTATAAATATACAAATCAAAACGGTGAGTATAGACATCATCAACATTAGTTGGTAAGCTAATGCAAAATTTCCAGTCATTTTTTTGATGTACCCGCCGGCATAATTACCTATCATCGAACCCACTCCTAGCGATAAGTTCATCAAACCGAATAATTTTGCAGTTTTTTCTGGTGGTAAGACTCTAGTTACATATGTTGGATGTAATCCAAAGATGCCATTGTAAGTTAAACCAAAAATAGCACAAGCAAATAGGGCCGCTGCTGCATTATGGACAAACACTACGGTTGCAATTGATAGAATTGAAATACTGTATGTAATAATCATTGCCCGTTTAGCCGTGTACTTGTCGGCTAAAACCCCTGCAACAAAGCCACTAAAAATACCAATAAAACCAAAAATACTCCACGCAATTCCTGATATTTGTTCATTTAAGCCCAAGTCTTCTTGCATTAAAGGTACCATGTAACTCTGGAATGGAATCAAATAGAGCCCGGATAGGATCAATAATGCAACTAATAAAACATAATGTTTGAGATAATTTCCTGACTTATCATTTCCTAAATCCAATATTTCTGTATTATATTCATTTTTCTGATTGGCGCTTTCTATCTGTAAATCAGGTATACTCTTTAATTTGTAGATCCAATAAACACCAAGCGCCCCGAGAATCAGACTGATAATGCCAAATACAAACCAAACGGTTTGCCACGTTTCATTAGTCAGTATATAAGGAATCAAGAAACCATTTAAAATTAGCCCAAAAGATGTCCCACTTGAAATGATGCCAAGGCTTTTTCCACGATTATCTTCCTGGATGTTTTTAGCCACAAACTCTACCATTGGTATCCATGATGTTGCCGCAAATATACCCTGAAGGGTTACAATAACTAGTAAAAGCCACGGATTGTTAACGAACGCTAGTACAAAAACACTGAGCCCACATAAAATTACTGAGGAAGATATCAAGAATCTAACACTTAAATAACCACACAAAATGCCACCAAGTAAAGAAAAAAGAAGGTAAGCACCTTGATGGCAGGCATTTATTAGCCCAATAAATTCGTAGTCAATGTTTAAGCTACTAACTAAATCCAGTCAAACAAATAACATATATCAGTTCTCTTGTTCTATTCGACATGGTGTCCACCAACTGCCTCATACCCCTTATCTTCAATGTCAATTGCTTGTCCTATACTTTCAGAGTATATAATAAAACCTTCTTTTAGATAGTCTTTAACCCTTTCAGGGGTTAAAATGGTTCTATATTCATATTCATCAATACAATTCTCTTTTACAAAGGATATCGATTTCATTTTTTACCTCTTTTCTTTCATTCTGATATCAATATGTTTTCTCAAAATCACTTCGAAATTCACATTCGAAATTGCTACAAAACTTGCAGTCATGGTCTTTATCTGCAATAATTATATTTTGATCTGCTCCGTAGACATAACCCATCGTTTTTGGTGGATTATACATATACCCCTCGGTAATACTAATATTTAACTCATAATTATCAATCCTTTCTAGAATGATTGCCTGATTTTGTATTGGAATATAATAATCATCCGGACAATATCGTTCTGTTAAAGAAAAGTTTCTTTTTCGATAAATTTCTTCACGGATAATGTGATAAAAGTCATCTGAAGCGTTGAACAAAAGTTGATCAGCAATTTGGTCAACCATCATACCTTTTAAAAAATTCTTTTGTTCAAAATAGCTAGTGCTGAAACTACTAATTTCTGAGCCCAACGTAAGCACCACATAAACGAGATGACTGACTTTACTCAATCCTTCGTGAATCATACGGCCTATATCTGCTGCTTCATTTAGTGTAAAGGTACCTTTTGCAATCGCATAAGTTGGTATTTCTTGCTCCAATTCCTTATACACTCTATCAAACTCATCATAATGATTTGAATCGTTTGAA
>PGZS01000239.1 GCA_002841435.1 Firmicutes bacterium HGW-Firmicutes-3
GTGATCCTGATTTCCCTTTTTCTGTGCTTTCCATATTTACCTCCTAAGATTTTTTGGTTTGTGCATTGATCAATGAACATGGCCTGAGTATACACCCCTTCCCAACCAAAAATAAAGAAATAGAAAAGTGGCTTTGGCATTCTGACAAGTGACATAAAAAAGCAATAAAAAAAAATGTCACTATTGAATAGTGACATTTTCTAATAACCCGTATTTCACTAGAATTAGGAAATGTCACGCCTAATAGTGACATTTCTACATAACCTTACTAAACCCGTTTAATTTATATTGCAGAAACCAAGGATTGATAGTATTTGTCAAGTAGTGTATTAAGTTCAAACTCTACATCCTCTATTTGGCCTTCTTTTATTATATCTGCAAAACTGCCTGCAATAATGTTACGGCTGATTTCTGATAAGACTTCCAATATTTTTTGATTCAATACAACAGGCCCGACCATAACAATAATGGTATCTACAGGGACATAACCGGATGCCTGTTCCATAATAATCGAATCTGTCAGACGTATGACTTTCAAGCAAATACCCTTATCAATATCTGCCCTACAGTGCAATAACTGCATCCCTTTTTTCATAAGAATGGTAGAACCTTTTTCTTCTCTTTCAATGAATGCTTTACTAAGTGCAGCAATCTCCTCTTGATTACTTGACAAAGATGTGCTGATATAGTGGATTAAATCAATCATCGTTTTGACGGACACATTTTTATCATAAGAAAAATTATCTATTACTTTCATGATAATGTGACTGTACTGTTCTAATGCGATAAGTTTTTCTTTTAGTGCCATTTTATTCTTAGTCTGTCTATGGGTCGTGTTTGGCTTATATCTTCTCAAAGCTTCACTTATTTTTTTTATGTCTTCTTCTTTAATGACCGGATTCACCACCACACAAGGTATGGTCAAATTTTCTGTCGGTACGGTTGATATGATTAGGTCAATGGTACCCTCATCTATTTCTTCCACATCTTGATCAATAACACTTACGACCCTGACAATGTGAATGTTAGAAAAATTACGTTCAATTTCCGAAACCAGAAGCTGGGAAGCACCTATACCATACATACAGGCTACCACCACCTGATATTTTTTGACAATTTCTCTATGGTTTTTTTCTATGACTGCGCCGATATGGGTTGATAAATAAGCAATTTCATCTTCCGGAATCTGAATATTTTCTTTTTCTTCGATTACTTTGGCACAAGTGGCTATGGTCTGAAACAATTTGGGATACATACTTTTAATTTCTTCCACCAAAGGATTAATGATGTCAAGGTCCATCTTCATACGATAAATGGATGGTCTAAGATGCTTGACCAGACCCACAATAAGCTTGTCATTATCTGATAAGTAAATACCTGTTTCAGCTTCAACTTTTTGAATAAACTCCTTTACCAGCTGAATAACCTTAAAATCCTCAATCATTGAAATCTTATTATATTCCCCTGTTTGTCTAAGCTTAGAACCTTTGAGATGCATGGTTAAATAGATCAGTTCTTCCATAGGTAGAATTCTAAAAGGATTATTTTCACTTTTAATAACCCAGTCTCGTAATAGATGAAAAATTTTATCCGTTTCAATTAAAGCTTTGGTTTTTGAATCTATATACAGTTGATCCCAAAAATCTTTTCTTTTTAAAGTCATACTAAATCTTATAATTAATGCTATGTAGGCATTATCTGCAAATTGATAACCCATATCCTCTTCCAAACGCATCAAGAAAGCCCTTGTATATTTAATGCTTTCAAGATTCAACAGCTCAAATATAGATTGATTAATATTCTCTTTTAAAGTCCTTACATCTATGGGTTGATGCTCTTTTTCTTTTATAAAGTCAATTAAATCAATGACATGAAAATGCTCATAAATCAAGGCGACAATAGCTTTTCTTTTCGCTTTTTCATCCCCCTCAATCAGTATACCAAGACCCGGTTTACGAATGAGCTTAATATTGTATTGGTTAAACCATGGCTCTAGCTGAGCAATGTCACCACCAATAGTACTTTCAGTAACATCCAGAAGCTGGGTTAAAGTATAAAGCTTTGTAGGTTCACTATATTGAAGTAATTGAGCCCTAAGTATAATCTGTCGATCCATAGGGGTATAAATAATCTCGCTTACTTCTTCTTGAAGCAAATTTCTCAAATTACTTCTCACCGCTTCGTCAGCAATCAGAGCTATACCTTTCCCCTTTTTTTTATCTAATGTGCCACCATGCTTCATGATCCAGTTTTGCACATCATTTAATTCTCTTAGTATGGTTCTGGTACTTACATTAATCTGATCT
>PGZS01000240.1 GCA_002841435.1 Firmicutes bacterium HGW-Firmicutes-3
GAAGAACATTTGAATCAACTAAATGCCGGGGCACAGTCTGAAGACTATGAAGAAGAATGGGAGCAGGAAATGTGATTCTGTTTCCCGAGGAAACAGGAAATAGAAAAACATAATCTTGTTTCTCGAGGAAACAAAATACAGAAAACACATTACAATGAGATTCAAGCGGATCTCTTTTTTTCAATCTCAATGACAAGCTCATTCTGATGCATGGTGAACAGGCTGAAGGGAGGTTTTTTAAAAATAGATAATAAGGATGGCATGAATTGTGTTATCATTAGCTAAACATTTTACCGTTGTCAAAGAAAGTATGCTAAGAAAGTGAGGGATGATCGATTGAAGATTGAACAGCTATTAAAAGAAATTGAAAATAAAAATAACGTCCTTCAGTCCTGCCGGCCTTTAACGCAAGGAGAATTAGAACGACTCAACGAATCATTTATGGTTCAGTTTACCTATAACTCCAATGCGATTGAAGGCAATACCTTAACGCTTGGAGAAACAGCCATGGTTTTAGAAGGGCTTACCATTGATCAAAAACCCTTAAAAGATCATTTGGAAGCCATTGGTCATCGGGACGCCTTTGAATATATTAAGGACCTGGTGAGTGAAAAAGCCATTTTATCCGAAGCAGTTATTAAAAATATTCACTCCTTGGTTTTAATCAATCGACCCAAGGATAAGGGGATTTATCGTCGAATACCGGTTTCAATTGCAGGAGCCTTTATCGAGCCGGTGCAGCCGGTTCAGATACAGCCATCCATGGAAGAATTGATTCTAAAGAATGAACAGTGGAAGTCAACACTTCATCCAATCGAGCGAGTCGCACGGTTTCATCTAGAATTTGAAGGGATTCACCCCTTCATAGACGGAAATGGTCGAACCGGTCGGTTAATCCTTAATCTTGATCTGATGCAGAATAATTATCTGCCTGTTAATGTGAAATTTTCAGATCGAAAAAAGTATTATGAAGCATTCGACACATATTTTAAAAATGATGATGTTTCAGCAATGGCTGAACTGATCGGAATCAACCTTTTAGAACGCATTAATGAATATATCAACATTCTGTCCGATTCTCAAACCCTTGAAAATAATGAAGAATGGGAACCGGAACAGTAATTCTGTTTCCCGAGGAAACAGGAAATAAAAATCATAATCTTGTTTCTCGATGAAACAGGAAATAAAAATCACAATCTTGTTTCCCGAGGAAACAAAATACAGGAAACACATCGCAAGGAGATCCAATCGGATCTCTTTTTTCTTTTCAATCACAATGACAAACTCATATTGACGAAAGGTGAATAGAATGAATTCAAGAGAAATACAATATTTTCCCCAAATAGCGCAAGAAAATTTTCAGACACCTGAAAACTGGATGACCTTTCTGGAACAGTCGGCCTGGCATTATAAGCATACCTTTTACAATCAGATGCTGATCGTGTTCCAACGACCGGATGCGACCGCAGTAACCGCAATCGAGGCATGGAATAAAAAACTTAATCGAACAGTCAACGTCGGTGCAAAGCGAATTCTGGTGCTGGATGATCAGCTGAAGTATGAATTTAAAAATGTGTTCGATGTGAGTGATACTCACAAACGTAATCCGGATGGCCCGGATTTTAAATTGTGGAGCCGGGAAAATGTGGATGAAGTAGAGATTATTAAACGCGCAACTGAACATTACCAGGAAACACGCTCAAAGCATACCCTGCCATACTACATTATGACGGAAATGAAAGTGCGAAATAAAGATCAGTTTGAGTATTTTAAGGCTGAGATCATGGAGTCGAACAGACTTTATCTCAGGAATCTGGATGTGAGTGACTTTGCCACTCTGTATGATAACAGTGTGATTTATCAGATTTTATCCCGATGTGGCTATAATCCCAGGGATTATTTTAATCCGGAAGATTTTGCACAAATAAAAAACATAGGGAACTTTAAATCGCTGATATTTTTGGGTAATAATGTAACGAGTACCACCAAACCCTTTCTCATTGAAATGGGAAAACTGGTGCAAACCATTGAAATGGAACAACTGAAAAACAAAATAGAAGGAGAACTAAAAAATGAGCAAGAACCAGGAAACATTCAAACCTATGGAATTGACCTATCACCAGGAAGGGGAGTTTCTGACCCCGGATATCAAACCCCTGACTCCACCCAGTCAGGAAATCGGGAGATACGGATACTTGAGGAACCAATACCTGAAGGAATTCAAGCCGGATCTGTTGATGGAACTGATCTTCGACGACAAGATCAACGAACATCTGGTGGAAGTGGATCAGGCAGCC
>PGZS01000036.1 GCA_002841435.1 Firmicutes bacterium HGW-Firmicutes-3
TCAATCATCCTTCCATTTTACATCCATGTAAAAATGAAGGACGTTCTACATCCATGTAGAACTGTGATTGATCAGCGCTTTTTCTTTCCTCATTCGGTTCCGAAAATGTGTAATGGAGCTAGTCAGCATGGATGCTGACCGTCGACTTTTGGTGCGTGGATGCACCAACGGAAGACCGTAATTATACATACTGTGGAAGGGTTTTCATGGGACCCACTTTAAAACACATTCTTTTTTTACATAGAGACCTGAACGATACATTAACATATATGTTACCCAAAGATTTACCAAAAATTCTATAATTCTTATATTTCCATCAAAACAACAGCATCAAATTCATCTGTGATTTCTTGAGTTGGTGGTGCTGTAAGTTGTGAAACAAGAACGATGGCTACCAGCGCTACAATGAAAGCCGGTACAATTTCATAGATTTGCCAAATAGCACCATCAAAATTCTTCGCAACCGTGATCCAGAAAATCACCGTCAAAGTCCCGGAGATCATGCCGGCCATAGCAC
The DNA here is from genome assembly GCA_002841435.1 of Firmicutes bacterium HGW-Firmicutes-3. Lineage (GTDB taxonomy): Bacteria > Bacillota > Clostridia > Lachnospirales > Vallitaleaceae > Petrocella. Next base: position 518 of record PGZS01000036.1, read on the forward strand.
CCCATTTGTTCATGCGCTTCCAAAAAAGTGAAAGTAATATAACCGGTCCAAAAGCGGCTCCAAAACCGGCCCAGGCGTTAGATACAAGACCAAAAACGGAGCTATTAGGATTCAGGGCAATAACGATGGCGATAACAGATACGATGGCGACGGACAATCGGCCAACTAAAATCAATTCTTTATCATCCGCATCTTTTTTGAAAAATTGTTTGTAAAAATCTTCGGAAATTGAAGAAGCTGTAACCAAAAGCTGTGAATCAGCGGTGCTCATACTCGCCGCCAGAATGGCTGATAAGAAGAGGCCAGATAAGATTGGAATAAACATGCCATCCACCATATGCATAAATACCTTTTCAGCATCAGCAACTGGGGCATCTACAAAATAAAGTCTGCCAACCATACCTACAAAGACAGCAGCAAAGAGCGTGAGTACAACCCAGATCATGGCGATGAGTCTGGCTTTTTTTATGTGGTCAGAGGATCTGGCAGCCATGAATCTAGCTAGTATATGAGGTTGACCAAAATACCCAAGCCCCCAAGCCAAATTGGAAAGGATAACAATAAAAGAAATATTGTTAACAGTTCCGGTTTCTTTGAAAAGACTCATATAATTCACATCAATCGTTTCAAGGGCAGATAACGTCCCACTAAAACCACCAAGCTCAGCAACAGCAATGACAGGTACGACCATAAGCGCAATAAACATGAGAATACCTTGTATGACGTCCGTTGATGAAACGGCCATGAAACCGCCAAGAAAAGTATAAAGAACAATGACAAAACCACCTAGAATCAAAGCATATGTATAAGGTATGCCCATGACCAGTTCAAATAGCTTTGCACCGGCAGCAAATTGTGCTGAAGTGTAGACAGAAAAAAAGACTATGATGACTAAGGCAGAAACGACTCTAAGAATCTTGGTATCATCTCTGAAACGATTTTCAAAAAAATCCGATAGAGTTAAGGAATTTTTTGAAAGTTCAGTATACTGCCTTAATCTTTTTGCCACCATTTTCCAATTAATATAAGTACCTAGTGCCAAACCGATGCCAATCCAAGCTGCTTGTATACCCCCAAGATAAGCAGCACCCGGTAAACCAAGAAGTAACCAACCACTCATATCGGAAGCTTGTGCAGACAAAGCCGTTGTCCAACTACCTAGATTTCTGCCCCCAAGTACATAATCTGAAAAGTTACTGGTTTTACGGTATGCAATAAAACCAATACCAATCATGCAAAGTAAATAAAAAGCCAATACTATTAATTTCGTTACTTGTGAAATATCCATATTAAGTTACCTCTCTCATTTTTTTATTTCAGTTCTTGTATTATACAGGAAATAGGGCGTGTAAACAATAGTTTAGCCATAACATCTAGCGGGATTCTTAAAAGATGCTGGTGGCTTATTCGTGCTTGTGGTAAAATCATATTAGTTTAAAAAAGTAGATGCCGATAAGCATCTTAGAATTTAAAGTGGGGTATAAGAATGGAGAAAAGGACTATTAGAAGCATTATGTTTTTAATTACCTATGGTATTGTGTTGGTACTGGTTATTGTGAAAATTGATTTGGTCATACAAATGTTGGCAAAAGGCTTGCATATGTCAATACCGATATTTATTGGTTTTTCAATTGCATTTATTCTAAAGAGACCTTATAACTACTTAATTAAGGTTTTTGGAAACTTTAATAAAAATGAAAAATTAGAAAAAACAGTCAAACCGCTTGCTTTAGCCTCAGTTTATCTTCTTTTTTTTGGGGTGGTTACTTTAATATTAGCCTTTGTCATCCCTCAGTTTTCTGATAGCGTCCAATTGCTGTATAAGAATATGGATGATTATGGGCGTAATCTAGAGACGTTTTTAATCAATGCAGCAGAATACTTAAGATTAGATAATCTGGATATTAGTAAACTAGATCGTGCCATAGATAAGGTGCCGGATCTTATGGCAAGCGTTGCGACAGGTTTAATGCCGAAAATCTTTGATTTTACCACGAACTTCTTGTCTACGGTGGTAAATATCGTTATTGGATTTGTACTTTCTGTGTACCTATTAGCAGATAAACGTCGCCTAAAAAGTCAGTTTCACAATGCCATAAAGGCTTACCTACCACAAGAAGTAGGAGAAAAACTTTTGAAGGTGTTGCAACTCTCCAATGAGACATTTACGAAATTCATATCCGGCCAATTAACAGAAGCGGTCATCTTAGGTGTGCTTTGCTTTATCGGTATGTTGATTCTGGGCTTTGAATATCCGATATTAATCAGTGTCATCATTGGGATTACCAGCCTAATTCCTATTGTAGGGTCTATCATAGGTTTGATGCCGGCTTTATTTATCTTATTGATGATTGAACCGATTCAAGCCCTTTGGTTTTTACTTTTTATCATTGTTCTTCAACAGGTTGAAGGTAATTTGATTTATCCTAGAGTGGTAGGTGGAACCATTGGATTGCCACCATTGTGGGTTCTACTGGGCATTATTATTGGTGGTGGACTTTTCGGTGTTCTAGGTATGCTTCTTGGAGTACCGGCTTTATCGGTCATCTATCAGCTCTTAAAAGAAGACATCCATGCAAAAGTGCATGGATGAAGTCATGAATGAGTGTTAGATTTTTACCATAAAGGTTGTTTGGTCTGAGTGAGATAGTTTTCTTTAGACTGAACAAGCATTTGAAAAAGCTGATCTTTTTCACCAAAAACAGTCTCTAGTAAACGAATGCTTATCATTAGATCATTTCTGGTAAGTCTGGGATAATCCAGTAATCCATAACTACCATCTGGCATATAGGCGTACCATAAATCATGGTTGTCTTTTATCCAATGTGTACCCGTATCATGAACAGCTATTCGAATTTTGGAAGCCAGTTCAAGGTATGGGTATTTTTGATTTGAATCATTTTGCCGGTCTAGAAGCAGGCTATAGGACAACAGAAAATTCATTTCTGTTACAAGATGATTTAGGGATACATGAGTGGGTGAATGGGGAATTGTAGGATGATAATAATCTTGAAGTAATAGCCCACCATTCTTAGTAATAAAGCTGTATCTAACACTATACCATATCAAAAAATCAGCATATTTTTTTAGACTTATCATTAATTGATTGGATTCATCAGGTGACAAATACGACATGCCTTCAATATTCTTGTCTTTGTAATAAAGGTACATGTCCATTATAAATAGAGCTGCATCTGTTGAAAAACGGGTATCATAGAAACCGGCTTCAATACCATAATCATCATAAAGCCACCTTGACTTTGGTTCTGTAATCCAAAAACCTTCATTATTTTGCTGTGGCAGGCTATGATTAAGGCTCATAATACTGAGGGTTTCAAGGTAGGTGTTGGTTACCTGTTGCCCTCTTTTTTCTTGGTTTTGTATGGAGCTTACAAAACGTTGTCCGATATGTTCAGCCGGTACACGCCAATAGGCTCTGGGTGCGTAGGGAACATAGGAAGATGGCACCTCATAATAAATACCGTCGGTTCTAAGCTTTCTAAATCGGTTCAGATCGGCAATGCGTATGTCTTCAGCAATGATGGAATCTTGGCCTTGGGTAAAGGGTGATAAATGGTTTGGAGACATAATACCCCAGTGTTCTGTCAGTGTCGGATGCGTTTCTGATATTGGAAGTGGAAGTCTGGCAACCCATTTTCTGCCACCTGTAAGTTTGGTTAATAAGGTTGTAGGGGATACCTCTAGGTTTTCAACAATGACATTGGCATCTAATAGGGTATAAATATCTACCATTCCAAAACGCAATTGGTTAGAAAAGATAGCTGTTTTTGGTAAAACAAAAGTATCACTTCTAGTTGCTATAGGTTGCAAAAGAACATTTGGTTGTATAGATATCCACTGGCTGCTTGTATTATTGATCACATTTGTGTAAGTGATTTGGAATAAGTCGTCTATTTTTATTGGAACGGCATCATCTGTAGGTGCTGAAATTTCTGAGATTGCCCAAGTAAGGCCCAAGTCTCTTGTGGACGGAGCGGTTATCTGTAAGGTATCGGCATCCGCTGGATAAGTAACTTTATAAGTCTGGGATAAGCTTAAATGATAGGAAACATCCCCGTTTATAAAATGTCTGAAATGAATATCCAATAAAGCTATAGGTGTTTGAGATTTTTTTTCGGTAATAACTATGGGGTAATGGTATGTAGTCATCATCAAATCATCAACGACAGAGGCTTTTTCATGATCAAGCTCTAAGCGGTAATTAGGATGAATGGTGAGCATAGGTGTAAATAAATCACCTAATTTCTCGGGTAAAGCCCATGTGAAGCTGCCTTTAGTATTTTCATGAATGGATAGAGCATCATTTTGAGTTAATGGTGCTGCCGTAACAACCTTACTCATAATAGCAAAGGTTGTATAAGGGGTATAAGGTATAAAGCCGACAATTATTAGAATCCATATAGTGATGATGCAAAAAGGTCTGTATAATTTTATGTTTTTCAAGGTTAAGCCTCCAGGTAGTTACTTTTTAGTCGCGCGCCAACTGCCGCTCATAAATCCGGTCAAATCATAATCACCAACAATTTCTCCCGGTCCCACCATTTTTCCGTTTTTTAGGAATTCATATTCTACATAAGTACCATCTTCCGTGTAGGCAAGAGCAATCATGACAATGGCGCCTTTTTTAATTTCCATACGAAGTCCGACAATATCATCGGTACCTTCTATATAACCGGTGTTAGATTCTATAAAAGTAAATGGTCCTTCATAAAGGACTTCGCTTTCCTCAATGCGTCTAAGCTCCAAGGCGTAAGTCATGGTAGTACCGACAAAAGTAAAACTTTCAATCTGGCTATTCATATCACCCGGATCTTCTCCAAAAGCTTCTGCTAGGGGAAGGAGAAAGACATTAACAATCAGCTTCATCAGGGCTATAACCATGGTCCTTAGAAATTGACTTTCTTCTTCGATGGTTAGAACTACATTCCAAGGGCCTGCCATCTCGCCCATATAAGAGGATATGTTTATATTGTCTGAAGCTCTTTCAAGATCTCTTTTGGTATCAATAATCTTAACCCGTGCTAAGTATTCCTTTTCTTTTTCGTAGATATGGGTAATCTCTTTATCTCTTGTGATGACAGGTGGTATAATATTTTCTTCGTCATCTTCTTCATCACCAAAAGTCCATTCCAATTTATAGCGTTCAGGCGCATTTTCTATTTCCACTTTGAAAGTAACGGCTTCGCCGGGCATAATGGTGGTCCGATCAGCCTCAAGGGTTATTTTTGGCGAGTTTTGTTCAAAGATATAATGCTCGCTAGTTACAATTTGTACACCGGCATGGGCAACAGCATAAAGGGCATCCTCCATTTCGATGGTATAGTCAACAGTTGAACCGCCAAGAGTTATTTTTTTATCTGTGCCTAGAGGCATCCAAAAAGTAGGTGTTCCATCCACCATTTCACCGGTGAGAGGATCGGGATAGCGCACAATTTTTCCATTCTTGAATTCAACATCACATAATTTTTCATGCTTACTTCCTTTGACAGTCCATAACTCACCCGGACCGGCATAATTAATTTTAAAACCAAGCTCACGCCACTCAGGGTCGTTTTCAATTAAGTGGGTCAAAGTGGCATCATAAGAAAATTGTTTAAGTTCTTCAGCACCTTTATCGAGGGCTTCATCTAAGATATCCGCATCCGGTTTGACTTCTGTAATCACCTGCTTCATTTCAAGACTGGGAAAGAATAGGTTCATCGCTCGTGTTGTGGCAGCCACCGCTAAGGGTACGAGCACAAAACCTTGTTGAATGGCAAAGTCTGCGGTTATGACATAGGAATTATAGACATAGCCGGTTTCATAACGAACCATAGGTATCTCAACACCACCAAAAGTTTGATACCATGTATAGAATTTGTCCGTGACTTTTTTATCCATATTTGATATCTGAGGGGATGGATATGGCGTTTCCCAGTTTTTTGGTTTAACACCCAATTGGGTGTCGGCTAAAGTATCTTCGGAATAAAAATTCTGATTGGTCCATGTGGCTAACCCTATCATGAGTTGGTTAATGTTGCTACCGTAGTCATCTAACTGAATGCCATCAAGTCGAGTCATTTTTGTAACATTCCTCGAGAGTATTCTATTTTTTAGTGCTGTTTCAGTAATCTCATATTTTGGATGGGCATCATTTCTTACATGAGCCGGTTGGGTCATATCAGCAACCATGTGCATAACTTCACCAAGTCCTCGCATAGCCTTGCCGGTATACATACTGCGCATTTCTTCTAGGTTTTTGGGTGTTCCTGGAAAATCTCTGAAATTACCGGATACAGGCATAGATGATACCATACCGTCACATGGAATTTCAAGGGCTCTTTTATAATTGAGAATGGCATTGATTAATGAATAGGGGTTATCGCTTCTATATAGGGCCCAGTCGTTTGCCGGGATAGCTTCGTAAATATGCCATCCGTGAAGTGCGTATTGATCGGTTAACTGATGACTGCCGGATAGGGCAAGTGGATCATAAAAATGCTTGACCGACACATAGACATGAGGTTCATCAGCGGAAAAACCCCCATGAACGATATGATCTCTAGCCGGTTTGAGAAACCACTGTTGTAAATAAGTACGTTCGAATTTTCCGGAAGAAGTTACGGTAGGTGCAGATGTATTTTTGTCAAAGTTCACAAAATTGTTCTTATATTTTTTTGAGGTTTCATATTGATTTTGAAAACGGTCGATTGAAGTTCTGTTAATTTCTTCATGGGTATTTTGTTCCCATCCATAAGCTGGCATGGAAAAGCCTTGAAAGAATAGGGATATAATTAAAAGTCGACTAATAATGCACCTTGATTTTATAATTGATTTCATCGTATCTGATCCACCACCCATCGGTCATCTATTTTTACCATCATAATAGTGGCTGTACCGGATGACGGTGTATCATCAGAAGGAATGCCGGCCATCACAATTGCCACTTGCTCTACAGCAAAATAATCATTGTCCGTGTTCATGAAAGTGATTTCCAAACTTTTTAGCATTTCTAAGAAAGCAGGCAAACGCTCTGGATTCTCAGAAATCATAGCTTCAATGGTATTTCTCTCATCAGGGTTTGCGTATTCTAGAGCAGCAGGTAAGTTGCCGGATTCTAAATGTTTGGAAAAATCATCAAGAACTTGGTAGATTGCTCTTTCATGCTCCCTATAGTTAGGTTCTTTTTTCCAAGCAGTTGCAGCTTTAGCAATGGCACGGTCTTGCCAAAAGCCGGTCATATCGCCGACTTTCCATATACCGTAACCGACCACGCCCACAATAAATAAAACCAGTAGGCTGGTGGTCAAAAGCTTTAACCACTTTGGTTTTGGAGCAGATATTTTTTTGAGTTTCTTTTTTGAGTGCTTAGTGGAAGTTAAAAAGAGACCGTCTACAGAAGAAGCGTAAACCCATTGAGTCAGAGATTCATTATAAACTAAGGTGTTTGGCATCAATTGTCCTGTTTTTGTCATTTCAATCATGATGTCGAATGAATAAGGTCCATACGTTACGGAATTCACAAATGCGTACCAGTTTTCATTCATGGTTCACCCTCCTTATGTTTGTTCGTTCTTTCATTCATCATATCATATTTTATGATGAAAAAAAATCGAGAATTCATAATCTTACAGAAAAATTATTGACATATGGTGTACAGGTGCTATACTGAACCTAGTAATGAACATATGTCAATTAAGGGAGGCTATTATGCCAAGACCAAAAAAATGGAGAAAAGTATGTTGTATGCCCGAGAATGCATCTTTTGGACCTTTAGATAATAAGAACAAGGGTCCGGATACGGTGTTCATGATTGTAGAAGAGTTTGAGACCATTCGATTAATTGATCTTGAAGGTATGACGCAAGAAGAATGTGCAACCCAAATGAATGTGGCCAGAACAACGGTCCAACGTATTTATAATGATGCCAGAAAAAAATTAGCACAATCGCTGGTAGAAGGCAGTGTTTTAAGAATTGAAGGTGGTGACTATAAACTATGCACTAGAGATGAACGTGGGTTTGGTTGTGGCAAAAATAGAAAATGTCAACAGGCAGATCATACAGAAATTCATGAATAAAAGAATAGGGCTATGAATAAACAAGAGATGTATCAAGGAAAAAGGATGGGATTAGATGAAAGTTATTACGTTGGTTGAAAACACAAGAAAGCAAGAAGACCTATGTCAAGAGCATGGGCTTAGTCTTTATATAGAAACAAGAAAACATAAAATTCTTTTTGATACCGGTGCCGGTGATTGTATGATAAAAAATGCAAAAAAATTGCAAGTGCCTTTAGAAGAAGTGGATACGGTTATTATTTCCCATGGTCATTATGATCATGGTGGTGGTCTTGAAGATTTTTTGAAGATCAACAATCATGCTAAGATTTATATGCACCCTGAGGCTTTTGGGCAATATTATTCAGAAAGAAAAGATGAAGGCACAGTTTACATAGGACTGAATCAAAAATTAAAAGTAAAAAAGCAGATCATATGGATGGCGGAAGCATTAAAAATAGATGAGACATTGTTTCTCTTTTCGAAAGTGACCAATCGAGAATACTATCCAAGGGGAAACTCGACCTTATTTGTCAAAACAGAGGAAGGGTTATTACCAGATCATTTTAGGCACGAAATCAACCTAATAATCGATGAATCAGCTAAGAAAGTCCTTGTTGCGGGATGTGCTCATAATGGGATTGTTAACATCATAAATAGAGCTAAAGCATTAACAATGACCTATCCGACCCATGTCATTGGGGGCTTTCATTTAAGCAAAAGAACATCCGGGATAAGAGAAGACGACCAAGTTGTAAAAGCTATTGGAGACTACCTGATAGAGATGGGTGCAATGTGTTATACAGGTCACTGCACAGGGGAAAAAGCTTTCTTGCAATTAAAAGAGATTATGAACAATCGAATCGAAGCTTTGACAACAGGGCTTATTTTTAACGTATAGATTAAGCGTGATAAAAAAGGAGATCAACATGAGCGATCAATGTACAGATAGTTGCAGCACTTGTAGTGAAAATTGTGGGGACAGGGTAGAAAAGCAGAAAATCCATTTAGAAAATCCCCATCATCATAGTGATATAAAAAGAGTAATCGGCATCGTAAGTGGTAAAGGTGGTGTTGGTAAATCCCTTGTGACATCTATGATGGCGGTTGCTATGAACAGAATCGGACATCAGACAGCAATATTAGATGCGGATATAACGGGGCCTTCTATACCCAAGGCGTTTGGTCTTAGTGGAAAAGCTACAGGCAATGCTCATGGTATGCTGCCTATGAAGAGCAGAACTGGAATTGATATTATGTCTGTTAATTTTTTACTGGATAAGGAGACGGACCCGGTTATATGGCGTGGCCCTCTGGTGGCGAATGTGGTTAAGCAATTCTGGACCGACGTCATATGGACCAATATAGATTACATGTTTATTGATATGCCACCAGGAACGGGAGACGTATCCTTAACAGTCTTTCAAAACATAGATATTGATGGGATTATCATCGTTACTTCACCACAGGAATTGGTATCTATGATTGTAGAAAAAGCGGTCAATATGGCAACCAAGATGAAGATTCCGGTTATTGGCTTAATAGAAAACATGTCCTATTTCAAATGTCCGGATAACAATAAGACCTATCATATTTTTGGAGAAAGTCATATTGAAGCCGTAGCAGAAAAACACGGATTAAAAGTACTAGGGCGAATGGGTATAGACCCTGAAATCGCAAAGGCTTGTGACACAGGCAATATTGAAGACTATACCAATGAAGATATCAGTAATATTGCAGAATCCTTAGAAAAAGCATTTGAATTAAAAGGTAATAAAAATCCTTCAATCATAGTATAAGTAAAACTAAAGGAGTAAGGCTTTGCCCTGCTTCTTTGTTTTATTTTTTCTATAATAAGGCATGGTCAATTAAAAAGAAATAGGTTAAAATTGGGTTAGCAGTATGGTTTTAACCCTTTACCCACAGGATGAATGTATGACAAATGGAGGCGCTTATGCATGAAAAAGTTAAAACAGGTATCATAGGTTTTGACGCAGTTATTGATCACTTTCGTTTAGGGGACAATGTGGTGTGGCAAGTGGATTGCTTAGAGAGTTATGAAAAGATTTTACAACCTTATGTGGACCAAGCCTTACAAGATCAGAGGAAAATGATTTACATTCGATTTGGAGCCCATAGACCCTTACTCAAAGCATCAGAAGAGATCAAGGTTTACGAGCCTTCCCCGGAAAAAGGCTTTGAGAGCTTTGCCACAGAAGTCTATAATATTGTAGCAGCTGAAGGCCTAAAAACTTTTTATGTTTTTGATGTCTTAACAGATCTATTACAAAACTGGTATTCAGATTTGATGATTGGGAACTTTTTTGAAGTGACCTGTCCGTTTTTATATGAGCTGGACACCATTGCATATTTTGCCATTATGAGAAATGCCCATACCTATTCCACCATTGCGACCATAAGAGAAACGACTCAGCTGTTACTCGATGTGTACCAAGTAAAAGATAATTTCTACATTCACCCTCTTAAAGTATGGAAGCGGTATTCTCCAACGATGTTTTTCCCCCATCTGATAGAGACAGATAAGGTGACATGTATTACCGCCAGTACGGAGTCAGCCTCACTTTTTTCGACCATTCGATTGGGTGAGGAAAGACTGGATTATTGGGATGTTGTTTTTAAAGAGGCAAGATTGGCTTTGGAGGCAAAGGATGAAGAGCGCGATAGGGTCAAAGAAAGGCTTATGAAAAAGTTGATTGGTCATGAATCCCGTATGCTGGATTTATGTCGACAATACTTTGATTTGTTCGATATATTGATGATTCAGTCGAGAACACTTGGAACCGGTTATATAGGCGGAAAAAGTGTGGGTATGCTTGTAGCCAGAAAAATAATAGAGAAAGAGGGGGAGAAAAAGATTGTGGATTGTCTTGAACCCCATGACTCTTTTTATTTAGGATCGGATATTTTCTACACTTATATTGTTCAAAATGGCTGGTGGCAACTGCGTTCCAAACAAAAAACGTTTGAAGGTTACTATAAATACGCGCCGGAGCTTAAAGAAAAACTCATGTCCGGTAAATTCCCTGAAAACATCAAAGAAAAGTTTATGATGATGCTAGAGTATTTCGGACAGTCACCTATTATCGTAAGGTCTAGCTCCCTTCAAGAGGATAACTTTGGAAATGCTTTTGCCGGCAAATATGAAAGTGTTTTTTGTGTTAACCAAGGAACAGAAGAAGAACGTTATAAAGCTTTTGAAAATGCTGTTAGAAGGGTCTATGCCAGTACAATGAATGAGGAAGCCTTAGAATATAGAATGAACAGAGGTCTTTTTGAACAAGATGAGCAAATGGCTATTTTGGTGCAAAGGGTATCTGGAGATTTTTATGAAGAAGATTTTTTTCCTCATGCGGCAGGTGTTGGAAATTCATCCAACCTCTATGTATGGGACAAAAGTGTGGATATGGAAGCGGGCATGCTTAGACTGGTGTTTGGCCTTGGTACGAGAGCCGTTGACAGAACCGTTGTGGACTATGCTAAGATTGTCAATCTGGATCAACCATCACGGGTACCCCCTATGAATCACGAGGATGAGAAGAAATTCTCACAGCATTTTGTTGACGTACTCTCGTTGAGAGATAATAAATGGAAGACCAAAGAAATGGCATTATTTGCTAATCGGGAATTAAAGGTGGATCAATCACTTTTTTTCAGACCGGATGAACCAATGGTTAAAAGATTAAGGGAAATGAAACGTTATGATGCACCTGTACCTTACATATTAGATATGAAGAACATGGTCAACAAAACTGATTTTCCCATTATAATGCGACAAATTCTAAAATTGCTCTCAAAATTTTATAATTACCCGGTGGATATAGAGTTTACCGTTAACTTTAAATCTATGAAGGACTATAAAATCAATCTTCTACAATGTAGGCCCCTGCAGACGAAAGGTCTTGGTAAATCGGTAGAAATACCGACGATTCAGAGTGAAAAGGACTGCTTTTTTAAGTCGACAGGCAATTTTATGGGAGGGAATGTTCACTTGCCCATAGAATATGTGGTTTTCATTAAGCCTAAGGCTTATCTGGAACTGACAGAACAAAAAAAATATGAACTAGCAAGACAAATTGGTCATATTAATAAAGCCCTAAAGGGTAAATCGGTGATGCTCATGGGGCCCGGAAGATTTGGAACGACCACACCATCCCTTGGTGTTCCTCTTAACTTTCAAGAGCTCTGTCATATGTCTGTTGTTTGTGAGATGGCATCTATTGAAGCCGGTTTTATGCCTGAATTGTCTTACGGTAGCCATTTCTTCCAAGATATCGTTGAGACAGGTATATTTTATATTGCTTTGTTTGATGGCAATGATGAAGTCCTACTCAATATGGATCAAGTATTGACTAAAGACAATCAGCTTTCATTGGTACTAAACAACTCAGAAAAATGGGAAAATGTCATTCATGTTGCCCAGATGCAACCGTTGGAGCTGTTTTCAGATATCGTAACCCAACAATTGATCTGTTTGTAATATCGAATCAAGATTGTAACGCTATTGTCAATAGTTTTGACACCTTAACCAAATATCTACATTAAAACAATCATATTTGATGAGCGAATATGATTGTTTTTTGTTTGCGTGATTATCTTAAAGCACAGTTTTACTAACTAAAAAGGTATAAAACAGTCAAATCGCCAAAATTACATGACTGATATTGATTGTTTTTGAGCGAGGTGATATGATGAAGTCAATTAATAGAAAGGATGTTTGCTGTGATAGGAGTATCAGTATTTAAAGGTGTAGGTATTGGGAAAGCTTTCAATTATGAAATTGAATCCATCCTCATATCAAAGGAAATGATTGAAGAAAATGAGATAGAAAGTATAATGGGTAATCTTAATATTGCCATTGGCAATCAAAAGACATCATTAGAAGCACATATGAAACATGTGGAAGAGACCATTGGTGTCTCTGAAAGTCAGATTTTTTCGGCTCACATTGAGATCTTAAACGATCCTGAACTAACCAGTCGGATTCGCAAGAATATCGCTGAAAGAAAGATGAACCTAGTGGCAGCCATTGATGAGGCAAAGAACTTTTATGTTGGGATGCTAAGTGCCCTTGAAGATCTTTATATCAGAGAACGTGCAAGAGACATAGAAGATGTCATGGAAGGCTTAATAAAAAACATATTAGGGCTATCAGACAATCCATTAGATACCATCAGTGAGGATACAATCCTATTTGCTAAAGATTTAAGCCCGTCTGAGACCATACATTTAAACGATTGGGTTAAGGGCATCGTTTTAAGTGAAGGCAGTATAACCAGCCATAGCGCCATTGTGGCTAAAGCAAAAGGCATACCAACCATTGTGGGTTATAAGGAGGCTAAGGTTTCTGAAGGCAAACCGGTAATTCTTGACACAGTAAAGATAAAAATACTAATTGACCCAACAGAAACAGAACTAGAAGACTATAGAGAAAAAGTCAAGGAAGAAGCATTGCATCAAAAGCGCTTAAAAGAATTAGTAAAAGTGGAAGCCATAACAAAAGATCAGAGATCCATTGAGCTCTTTGGTAATGTCGGTTCTGCAGAAGAAGCTTTATCAATTGTTGAACATGGTGGTTTTGGTGTTGGACTGCTTAGGACAGAATTGGTCTATATGAACAGTAAGGATTGGCCAACTGAAGAGGAACAGTATAGAACTTATGAAAATATAGCAAAAAATGTCAATGGCGAGGTCATCATTCGAACATTAGACATTGGTGGTGATAAGACATTACCCTACTTTACATTTCCGAAAGAAGAAAACCCTTTTTTAGGGCTTAGGGCCATAAGGTTCTGTCTTAAAAACAAAGAAATATTCAAAAAACAGCTTAGAGCAATACTAAGACTAAGTGCTACCTATCCTATAAAAATCATGTTTCCTATGATTGGTTCACTTGAAGAGTTGATTGAAGCAAGAAAATGTCTGGATGAAGCAAAGATGTCTTTGAAAGAGGACAACCAAGCTTATAATGAAGATATTCCGGTGGGGATTATGATTGAAATACCATCAGCGGTATTTGCCATTGACTTATTATCAGATCATGTGGATTTTGTATCTATTGGTACCAACGATTTATGTCAGTATACTTTAGCAGTTGATCGATTGAATCCGGAAGTGGCGTATTTATACGATGCTTTTAATATAAGCATCCTGCGTATGATTAACTATGTGGTACAAGGATGTAAGCCAAAAGGTGTCAAAGTTGGTATATGTGGTGAAATGGCAAGTGATGTTGAAGCAGCCAAAATTCTTATAGGACTAGGCGTAGATGAATTATCAGTTAGCCCATCTATGATACCTTATGTTAAAGAAGTCATTATCGGCTCAAACTATGAAGAACTTAAGATGAATGCGCAGCAAACCATAAAAAGCTAGGAGGAAGAGTATGTTAATAAATGAAGAACTGATTGTTATACCGGTGAAACAAAAAACAAAAGAAGGTGTTATAGAGGCTTTAGCAGAAGTTGCGGTTTTGGCAGGAAGAATTGCTGACAAAGCCAAGTATGTAGCAGCCGTATTGAAAAGAGAAGAAGAGTATTCTACAGCCGTTGGTTTTCATGTTGCCATACCCCATGGAAAAACAGATGCGGTTACAGAACCTTTCTTAATGTATGGTCGCGTGGAGAAAGTGGATTGGAATGCACTTGATGGTGAGCCGGTCGATCATGTGTTCATGATTGGTGTTCCTGAAAAAGATGCAGGGAGTACCCATCTGCAGATATTGGCAAAACTATCTAGAAGGCTTATGAAAGAAGAATTTCGAAGTGAACTGACAGAAGCGACTGATGCTCAAGCTATTATTGATGTGTTGAAGAAAAATGAACTGTTATAGGTGATCTTATGATGCCTGAAGAAAGAAGACAGAAGATTATTGAAATCCTATATGCCAATAAAAGTGCAACAGTTAAAAATCTATGTGACCAACTTATGGCTTCGGAAGCGACCATTCGTAGAGATTTAACTGTATTAGAAGAAGAAGAAAAACTGGAGAGGGTACATGGTGGTGCCATTATTCAGTCCAATGTACCCATAGAAAAAGAAGACACCTATAATGAAAAAGAAGGTGTATATCTATATGAAAAAAAACAAATTGCAAAAGTAGCTTTTTCTTATTTACGAGAAAATGACAGTATTTTTTTAGATGGTGGAACAACAACCATAGAGCTGGCCAAATTAATCGGTAGAAGCAGAATAAAAATCAATGTCTTTACCAATGCGCCTCATTTTACTCAGTTCATAGCCGGTAACCCAAAGGCAGAGCAGTTTATTCTGGGTGGAAGAATTCGTAATAACACACTTGCAGTTGTAGGGCAGCTGGCCATTGACACGATACGAAGATTCCGCTTGAACAAGGTATTTATTGGTGTTAACGCCATAAGCCTTGAGTATGGATTAACAACACCGGATTTTGAAGAAGCGGAAATGAAGCGGGCAATATTGGAAAAAGGACGAGAAAGGTATATTCTTGCAGATGCCAGTAAATTTAACAAAGTGGCATTGTGTGAAATATTACCGGTCAGCGCAGTTGATACCATCATCACGTCATCTCTTGATGATGATGAGATTAAAGAAAAGTTTAAGCTTGAAGGTGTCTTATTGGTTGAGGCAACAAAGAAGGAGGCGGGCATATATGATTACGACGGTGACGCTTAACCCGGCAGTTGATAAGATTATCGAAATCAGGGGATTAACAGTGGGTCAAGTGCATAGAGCTCAAAGGCAAGTCGTAACGCTTGGGGGTAAAAGTATTAATGTGGCAAGAATCCTATCGAGTCTAAGTGAAGCTACAAAAGCTATATGTTTTGCCGGACGAGATAATTTTGAAGGTATTAAAAATCATGCCGAGTCAGATGGCATCCCGATTGATGCAATACTGGTGAGTGGCAGTACACGAACCAATGTTAAGATTGTTGAGCCTGATCAGAACTACAGAACCACGGATATCAACGAAATTGGTTTTAAGGTTACAGACGGTGAACGGGAAGCCATGACAACAAAAATCCTAGAGGCAGGGAAAAACAGCGAGTATGTGGTACTCAGTGGCAGTCTTCCAGAAGGCATACCTAATAGTTATTACAGGGAAATCGGAGAGAAGCTAAAAGGTGTTACAAAGGTTATCATTGATGCGGATGACAGAATTCTGCTAGAAAGCCTTAAAGGATCACCTTATCTGATTAAGCCGAATATCCACGAATTGGAAGCGGCGCTTGATATAAAGCTTGAAAGTAAGGAAAGTATTGTCCGTGCATGTAAAAAAGTAATTGATGATTATGGCGTCAACTACGTACTGGTATCCATGGGCGAAGAGGGTAGTATTCTGGTCAGTGGTCGTTATGCGCTATCGGCAGGCATTTTACCACTAAAAGTGGTGAGTACAGTCGGTGCAGGAGATGCAATGTTGGCTGGATTCATCTACGGATTAAAAACACATCAAGATTGTGATGAGCTTGATTGTTTGATAAAGGCACTGTCATATGGAGTGGCTTCAAGTTCTATCGCTATCAGCACTCAAAGTCATATGCCCATTGAAGCATTAACTTTGACGGTGAGGGCGAAAGAAGTTGTCATTTCAAGGCTATAGCTTAACAAAAATTGTATAGGAGGAATGAAAATGAGGATTTTAGCAGTAACAGCATGTCCAACGGGTATCGCACATACGTATATGGCAGCAGAAGCCATTGAAGAAGCAGCAAAGAAAAAAGGTTATGAGATCAAGGTGGAAACAAGGGGTTCTGTAGGTGTCGAAAATGAATTAACCAGTGAAGACATTGCATCAGCAGACGCCATTATCTTAGCCTGTGACACATCCGTGCCTATGGATCGGTTTTCTGGGAAAAAACTGGTATCTGTAGCAGTTAGTGACGCACTTAAAGATGCAAACAAATTAATTGAGGATGCTCTAAAAGCACCTATTTACAAGGCAACCGGAAGCGATTTAGTAGATGACGTTGCAGGTATCAAAGCAAAAAGAAAAGATGAAAGCAAAGGTGCTTACAAGCATTTAATGAATGGTGTATCTTTTATGATTCCATTTGTTGTAGCAGGCGGTATTGCCATTGCACTTAGCTTTATGTTTGGATATGACGCATTTCAACAAGAAGGTACTTTGGCAGCTTATTTAATGAACATCGGTGGTGGCGGTGCCTTTGCACTTATGATTCCAATATTAGCCGGTTATATTGCATATTCCATAGCGGATCGACCGGGTTTGGCAGTAGGTATGATTGGTGGTTCTGTAGCGGTTCAATTGAACGCAGGTTTCCTAGGCGCTATCGTTGCCGGTTTTATGGCCGGTTATGTCGTCAATTTAATTAAGAAATACATTAAGTTACCTAAGACACTTCAAGGGATTATGCCTGTTTTGATTATACCGGTATTTGGTTCATTGATTGTCGGTTTATCATTTTTCTACATAATAGGAACACCTGTTGCGGCCATAAATACGGCAATGAATAATTTCTTAACAGGTATGTCAGGCACGAATGCAGTACTTCTAGGATTGATTATCGGATTAATGATGGCCTTTGATATGGGTGGACCTGTAAATAAAGCGGCTTATGCTTTTGGTACAGGTACATTGGTTGCCGGAACAGGTTCGGCGATTATGGCGGCTGTTATGGCAGCAGGCATGGTGCCACCACTTGGACTTGCAGTCGCAACACTTATATTTAAGGATAAATTTACTTTGGCAGAAAAAGAAGCCGGAAAAGCGGCAGCAGTACTTGGAGCCAGTTTTATAACAGAAGGCGCTATTCCTTTTGCAGCAGCAGATCCACTTCGTGTTATTCCTTCCATTATGGCGGGTGCAGCGGTGACTGGTGCGTTATCAATGGCATTTAATGCAACATTATCGGTGCCTCACGGTGGACTATTCGTATTTTTTGCAGTTGAAAACTTAGCAATGTATATCGTAGCAATCCTTGCGGGTACAGCTGTAACAGCAATCCTTATAGGTATGCTAAAGAAAAAAATTGAGGTGTAAAACATGGTAGATTTTACAACAACAGTAGGCTTTGAAGAAGGCTTACACGCTAGACCGGCGGCCGAACTGGTTAAAGTATGTCAAAAGGCATTGGCAGATATTAAGATTATAAAAGATGACCTAGAAGTAAACCCCAAAAGCATTCTAGGCATATTGACCCTTGGCGCAGCTCATGGTGATAAGATTAGAATTCTTGTCGATGGACCAGATGAAAAGGATGTAGCCAAAAATCTTAAGGCATTCTTCAACAAATAAACCCAAGATGAAAAAGAACCGATTGGATTCTGATGTGACCCCAATAAGTTAGACTTTATTGCGTAGCAGTTTTTAACTGCTACGCAATAATTTTATGCAGCCAAGAGATTGAGCCTATATTCTACAGGA
>PGZS01000241.1 GCA_002841435.1 Firmicutes bacterium HGW-Firmicutes-3
CATGGATTGTATGGAATGTGGCGCATGTTCCTATGTATGTCCTTCCAAAAGACATTTACTCCAGTCCTTTAGAACGACCAAGAAAAAAATTCTTACCAATAGAAGAAAATCTTAGGAGGCTCATATGTCAGATATGTATATTATTTCTTCATCACCGCATATTAAATCAAGAGATTCGATACAAAAAACAATGTTAGATGTATTGATTGCTTTGACACCCGCTGCCTTATTTGCAATATATTATTTTGGAGTCGGTGCTTTAAGTACAATTGTTATTTGTATCCTGTCCAGTGTTTTTGCGGAATGGGGTTATACAAAATTAATGAAACAAAAGAATACAGCAATGGATCTATCAGCTGCCGTAACAGGTTTGTTACTGGCACTTAACTTACCAAGTTCTATTCCTTGGTGGGTTTCGGTAATGGGTAGTTTTTTTGCTATTATTATTGTAAAACAGCTGTTTGGTGGTCTTGGACAAAACTTTATGAATCCAGCTTTAGCTGCAAGAGCCTTTCTATTGATTTCCTTCACAGGCCTTATGACCACATGGGGTGTGATAGATGGTGTCAGTGCTGCCACGCCACTTGGTATCATTAAAGAAGGTGGACAGATGATGCCTTCACTTCTGGATACATTTATTGGCACCATACCCGGTTCATTAGGTGAGACTTCAGCTATTGCTCTCATCATCGGTGGTTTATATCTGATGGCCAGAAAAGTAATTTCATGGCGTATACCAATTATTTATGTTGGAACAACGGCTGTTATGGTCCTACTTTTTGGTGGTAAAGGCTTTGATTTAACTTTTCTAGGGTATCATATATTTTCAGGTGGTTTGATGATTGGTGCTTTCTTTATGGCAACAGATTATTCATCATCACCAACCACAGCAAAAGGACAAATTATTATGGGCTTTGGATGCGGTTTGTTAACAGCTTTGATTCGACTTTTTGGCGGATACCCAGAAGGTGTATCCTTTGCAATCTTGATTATGAATTTATTTGTACCTCTTATTGATAAATACACTGTACCAAAATCATTTGGGGAGGTGGCAAAATAATGGCGAAACAATCCGATAACATTATAAAAAACGCTATGATTTTATTTATGATTACAGTTATTGCAGGGACTTTACTTGGATTGACATATGAAGTCACCAAGGAACCAATACGTATTCAGCAAGAGAAACTAAAGAATAACGCTCTAAAAGCCGTCGTATTTGAAGCGTCTGATTTTACAATAGTCGATCTTGAAGAAGGTGCAAATGAGCAAGGTATAATGAACCTTTATGAAGCAACTAAAGATGGTACTGTAATCGGCTATGCTTTTGAGATGACAGCTACTGAAGGTTATGGTGGCAATATTGCGTTAATGGTTGGGATAGGCATCGATGATCAAATACTTGGCGTTGATGTCATTAAGCACAATGAAACCCCCGGTTTGGGCGCTAAAATTACCGAACCTGCTTTCAAATCCGAATTCGAAGGTCAACCTGTTGACCCTTTAACGGTTATTAAAGGTGCTCCAACGGGTAATCCCGGTGACATAACATCTATAAGTGGTGCGACCATAACATCTGTATCTGTGACTAATGCTGTAAATGTAGCCACTCAATACTATAATGACAATATGGCGGAGGTGAAATAGATGAAAAGTGCTATTAAAAGATTTAAATCAGGTATCTTAGACGAAAACCCTGTATTTATTCAAGTTCTGGGTATGTGTCCGACTTTAGCTGTTACTACCTCGGCTGAGAACGGTATCGGTATGGGACTCGCTACGACAACTGTACTGATTATGGCCAATCTGGTTATTTCACTCCTTAGAAACATCATTCCCTCAAAAGTAAGAATACCTGCCTTTATTGTCGTCATAGCTTCATTTGTTACTATTGTCGACTTTATGCTTCAAGGTTTTGTACCGGCACTATATGCTTCTCTAGGCCTATTCATACCGCTTATTGTTGTTAACTGTGTTATATTAGGACGTGCTGAAGGTTTTGCATCTAAAAACAAACCTTTTATATCCGTTGTTGACGGATTAGGTATGGGACTTGGTTTCACCCTTGCACTTGGAGCCATTGGTGCCGTTAGAGAAATATTAGGAGCAGGTACACTTTTTAATATGAATGTTATGCCTTCAGGTTACGTTCCAATATCTATTATGATACTAGCACCTGGTGCATTCTTAGTCCTAGGTATATTACTGGCAGCATTTAATTATGTTTTGGCAAAAGCAGCCAATAGAAATTAGGAGGTTATGATGGATTTATTATTGTTCTTTATCGGTGCC
>PGZS01000242.1 GCA_002841435.1 Firmicutes bacterium HGW-Firmicutes-3
TCAGTAATGACATTGTTGGGAAGCTGATATGAAAAAGTAACCCTAATTAAGGTTGAACCGTGAGGGGATACTGATACTGCTAGCAACAAAGCAGTTAGGGAGCGGGCTTGGTAGTATGGTTAACACATGTGAACCGTTGATAAACGTCGTTAAGGTGAACAGGCTAAAGTTGCTGATAAGCCTGAACCAAAAGGTATGCAGTTGGATAACTCTCTCCAGCGATGGAGTTACACGGACATTAAACTGCCGGCGAAGAGACGGAACCTAACCTACCATTTTGTTAATTAAGTGGAACATGGTAAGCCCGTATTTCTGCCTATACATTAGGCAAGTAGACCGTAAGGAATACCGTTGGGAATGCGGGTAGAAGATTGTGGAAAAAGCGAAGGTCACATTGTAATGATGTGAATAGGGATTTAAATGTTATCCCACACGAAAGTGGGCAGACTTCCACGCGGTTTTCAATCACAAGATAATTTACAGAATTTTTGAAAGGAGAAAATGCAAATGAACGTTAAAACGTGTGCTACTTCTGACGTAGTAAAGCGATGGGAAGATATTGATTGAAACAAAGCGACTAGCTATGTTAAAAAACTGCAAATCCGTATTGTGAAGGCTCAAAAGGAGGACAAATACAATAAAGTTAAATCATTACAGTATTTGTTATCACATTCGTTTTATGCCAAAGCATTGGCTGTAAAAAAGGTTACAGACAATAAAGGCAAAAGAACCGCCGGTGTTGATGGAGAAATCTGGAATACGCCGGAAAGTAAGTTTTACGCTATTATGAGAATGAAAAGTAGAGGTTACAAGCCACAACCCTTAAAAAGAGTTTATATTCCTAAGAAAAACGGAAAGAAAAGACCACTCAGTATTCCAACAATGATAGATAGAGCAATGCAGACATTATATAAATTTACATTAGAACCAATTGCAGAAACTACCGCTGATCCTAATTCTTATGGATTTAGAGTAGGAAGATGCACGCAGGATGCTATCGAACAATGTTTTACTTCTCTGAACAAGAGAAAGTCCGCTAAATGGGTATTGGAGGGTGACATCAAAGGCTGTTTTGACAATATTAGTCATGAATGGATTCTTGATAATATCCCAATAGACAGAAATATCCTAAAGAAATGGCTAAAATGCGGATACATAGAAACAGGCAAACTTTTTCCAACAGAAACAGGGAGTCCTCAAGGATCACCTATTTCACCAGTAATCAGTAATATGGTCTTAGATGGACTGGAAACAGTGATTAAAGAAAAATACCATAAGAAATCTATTAACGGAGCATGGTATTTCCCTAAAGTAAATTTTATCCGTTATGCTGATGATTTTATAGTAACTGGCGAAAGTTATGAACTACTGGAAAAAGGAGTAATGCCAATCATCAAGGAATTTTTGACAGAAAGAGGATTAGAACTGTCAGAAGAAAAAACCGTGATCACTCATATAACAGAGGGCTTTGATTTCCTGGGATGTAATATCAAAATGTATGGAAATAAACTTTTGACAACACCTGCACAAAAGAACTATAAGGCAATCATTGAGAAAATCAGAAAGATAATAAAGCGAAACCCATCCATAAAACAGGAAATTCTAATAAGAATTCTTAATCCAATCATCAGGGGATGGGTAAACTATCAGAAATTCAATGTATCATCTAAACGATTTGAAGATCTCGATTATGACATTTGGAAATCATTGTGGAACTGGTGCAAGAGAAGACATCCTAAAAAAGGGAAAAAATGGATTGCAAACAAATATTTTCATGTGATAGGTACTAGAACATGGACATTTTCAGTAAAAACAGACGGTAAAATAGACAATGGTGAGAACTTTTATCTAAAGCTAGTTTACGCTACAAATACTGATATAAGAAGATTTACCAAAATTAAAGCAGAAGCTAATCCGTTTGATAGCGAATGGCAAATATACTTTGAAGAACGAGAAGATTTAAAAATGCGTAACGAATTAAGAGGACGAAAAATCATAAATAACTTATGGAAAATGCAAAAAGGTATTTGTCCTTATTGTTCGACGAAAATCACAGCGGATACAGATTTTAGAATTCATCAACAAGATTCTCCGCTGGGAAAAAAGAAATATCTCGTACATTCAGAATGCCACCGAAACTTACATGATAAAACGAAAGACTTAGAGCTGGCTCTTTAACTAGAGTTTATGAAAGCTTGAGCCGTATGAGGGGAAACTCTCACGTACGGTTCTTAGAGGGGAAAGGAGTAGTAATACTCCTGACCTACTCGATC
>PGZS01000037.1 GCA_002841435.1 Firmicutes bacterium HGW-Firmicutes-3
TTCAACCATACCTAAAGATAGTGCAATCTCACCTAACTGTTTAACTGTAACCCCTGAAACAACGGTCATACCCAGTCTGTTGTCTGCTGTTATACCGATTAGACTTCTCGTCGCTGCAGAACTTGTAATCTTACCTTCGGTAAAGCCTTCTGCACCGGCATCCGCTTTTAACATACCATTTTTAACCAATGTGGGGCCCGCTCCAATTACTGTTCGTATGTTATCATAATCAAGGTTGATACCAGCATGGCCAGTCGTCGTATAATTATTGACGTAATATTTTGTTTTATAATCGGCTGTTTTCCCAATCTCAAATACTTTGCTAACATTTACATCTTTGGTTAGTACCAAAAAACCGTCAGCAGGTATGTTAAAACTGCCCGTACTTTTCTTTATAACCACACCCTTATCCACCTCTATTGCAGTAAAATCATGGCTTGGTCTAGGACCCGCATATTCAGGTGTGAAAATCATGGTCGCAGCAGAATCGGTATAATAATGATTAATATTCCATGAATACCAACTATATGGCCAGTCCCATTGGCCATTGGTTCCACCAACAATCTTTACAAAAAGAGGATCAACACTAACCGTATTGTCGCCAGAAATAGCTAACACAGAACCTGTATTTGCCATATGTAACACTTCTCCATCTAACATCAGAGTTCCTGAAGGTTGCATATCAGCATAGGCATTAAAAAAAGTACCATTGATGCCCCCAACAGCAGTTGCGTCGGTGTTGCTCGCTGATTGAACAATCGTAGATAAAGCATCGGTGGCGCCGATCTTCCCACGAGCTAATACTGCGTCAATACGAATCTTATCATCTTTCAAATCCGCCCACAGAACTGAAATGTTTTTGTTGCCTCCTGTGTAAGTAACGGTTCTATTTTCTTTCCAAACACTTTTGTGTGCTTGTGCTACAGAAGTAAATTGAATACTTGTCATCACTAATAGTATAACAAATAGAATACGCATTGCTTGTCGTGATTTCATTGTCTTATATTCCTCTCGTTTATTATTCATCGATCTCTATTTTTACACTTAAACTTCTTATAATGATTTCATACATGGTTAAAGGGTCAAAACTAAGATTCACTAAATTCACATACAATATCTAGATTACGTTGATACATTCGTAACTCTATATTGTATGTGAAAGTTCAACCATATAGTTTTGACACCTTAACCATATATAGTATAACATTAATCGGCATTTGATATAGGTTAAAAATCGCAGTAGATTAGATTTTTCCCTGAAAACTTATGATATAATATGAATGAACACATTACATTCAATAGAATATTGAGGTGACCTATGAGCGATGGAAATAGTGTGGTAACTCAACAATCTCATATGCAACAAACTTTCCAAGCTTCTTTTGATAATGAAGGTCTCTTTGGGAGAATAATTGACTTGTTTCCATATCCTATACAGATTTATGATGCAAATGGTACTTCTGTATGGGTCAATCAAGCATTACTAAATAGTCACAATCTTAAGGATCCATCCCTGATTGTGGGTAAATACAATGTTTTCAATGATCCTTTGGTTGTTAAATATGGGATTATTGAGGATATTAAACGTGTTTTCAAAGGAGATCCCATTCAGTTAAATAATATTAAACTTCCAATGGATGAACTTATAGAATTCTATGGTATAGAAGGGATAGATTTTGATGCCCTATACCAAGATATTACAGCTTTTCCTATCTTGGATAACCAAAGAAAAGTGAAGTATGTGGTGGCCATGATGATTGAGAAAAAAATCTATAGAGGTAAGACCGAAATTGTAAAAG
The DNA here is from genome assembly GCA_002841435.1 of Firmicutes bacterium HGW-Firmicutes-3. Taxonomy (GTDB): domain Bacteria; phylum Bacillota; class Clostridia; order Lachnospirales; family Vallitaleaceae; genus Petrocella. The sequence continues at coordinate 1,800 of PGZS01000037.1, forward strand.
CAAAAGAGTACATTGATCTTAATTGGAAAGAACCCTTTGATATTAATGATGTTGCCCAAAGGGTTGGACTTAGCAAGTCCCATTTTACAAGACTGTTCAAAAAACACGAATCTTGTACCCCTCATGATTATTACACAAAATTGAAAATTGAAAAAATAAAAGAAAAATTGTCAGATAAAAGTCTGTCCATCTCTCAAGCATTTTCTGTGTGTGGCATTGATTATAATGGTCATTATGCTAAGGTCTTTAAAACGAAAACCAAACTAACACCTTCCGAATTTAGAAATATGAATACATAGGCTACTTCACTTGATCATATCCTTACTAAAAAAAGTCATTTTGTATCTATCTAAAATGGTGCGCTTTAGGTAATTTAAAAGAATAGTCTGTATGTATTTCACGTCTTATGGCCTAAATAAAATAAACCTAGTTGGAGGTAATTCAAGTGAAAAGTAAAATCATTTCAATCATGATCGTAGCAATGATAATCAGTATGGTACCCCTTTTGACCTTCGCCGCAGATTTTGTCCCGCCAACAAGCTATGGTGCCCCTAAAGATGTAGGTGTTGTTTTTAACGATGATATAAAAGAAAGCGACCGATGGAGTTTTGATATAGGCTTTGCCGCTTCTGATGCCTGTCGGACAATCTTAAAAGCCCACTCCGATGGTAGCTTTGAAGGAGCCGGCTATGATAGTCTACACGTTAGTGTTCAAGGTGATTATAAGCTTGATAACGGACAGTGGCGATCAAGCCTGTCAGGTTACGAAGATTGGGTTTTTGAACAAGACAGCGGCTTTGATCCTGAATCAGGAACTTGGACCGGCAGTTGGCATATCTATGACGAGTATTTTTCTGAAGCATTTCCAAGTGGTGTATTACCTGGTGGTGGTAGCTACTTTGATACCCATACAATGAATTTACGAGTCCGCTTTAAAGTGAGTTTTCATCATAATGATACCCAAGAGCTTTATGAATACTATTCACCTTGGTCTTCTGAAGTGGCCTATACAAACAACCATAAGATTGAAGATGCATCAGCACTTATTAACCATATGCCTAAACTCTTATCCGTTACACTTAAGAAAAATGAATCCGGAGAGCCCTATTTGGCATTTAAGGCGGATAAAGCCCACTCTGATCTCCAATTACTTAGTAGTGTATCCGGACAAAGGGTCTATACCAATGTTTGGATTAGACTTAATGGTGGAAATTGGATTGATGCTATTTCATACTTATGGCTAAAAGAAGATTTTGATGTTGATACTAATGATGCCGGATTAGAAGCCCTTACTGAAGACACTAATTTCGAAGTGAAATTTAGATATAGCTTTGATAACGCATTCTATCCGGTAGCAGGCAAAACCGGATATGTCTATTCACCTTTTTCAAATACAATATCTCATGGCATGCCTGCTTATGAGGGTGCTTCTAGCTGGGCAACTACCGAACTGGATAAAGCCGCAGATTATGGTTTGATTACAGATAGAATCAAGGGTAATATGAGCGGTAAGATTACCAGAGAAGAGTTTGCTGAAATAGCCGTGAAATTCTACGAAAATTATACAGGATTAAAAGCAACCGTTGGTGATGCACGCTTTATAGATACCACCAATCCTGAAATTCTAAAAGCAGCAAATCTTAACTTAGTAAGTGGTGTCGGCAACAATAAATATGCGCCAAACGACCTTATTACAAGGCAGCAAATGGCTACAATACTCTTAAGAGCTCTAAAAGCCATGAAACCCGATTCGGACTATAGTACGACTGATGTCGCTAAATTTGGAGATCATTCATTGATAAAAAGCTGGGCAATAGATGGTGTGTATTATTGCGCGAAGGTCAAAATCGTAACTGGTGTAGGCAATAACATGTATGCTCCGGAAGGTGATGCACCCCGTGAACAAGCTGTAATCGTATGTAAACGCGCTTTTGAGCTCTTCAAAAGCATGGATGAGTAACGAATATTCTTCAAAGATCTTGATTGACCTAACTTATGCTTCATATTTTATTCTTCTAACCTTTATGATATAATATATCCTATCACATGATATTTATTATCATTTAGCAGTCTGTAGATACTGTTATAGAGGCAGGAGATGAGCTTATGAGCATCGTTTTTGAATCTAAACTAGAACGCATAAAATCCTATTACATCATAAGAATTCCTTTGACTTATAGTGAAAAGCTCCCTTCCCGTGGCATGGTCATGGTCCAAGGCGTCATGAACGGGATGGCTTTTCATGAACCCTTAGAACCGGACGGTAAAGGGAGTCATTGGTTTGAATTAGATGAAACCTTCCTTAAAGATGTGGAAGTATCCGTTGGTGATACTGTTCCTTTAAGCATTGAACCGATTAATGACTGGAATGAACCAGATATGCCTGAAGATTTTATGACGGCTATTCATGAAGCAGGACTTATGAACCTTTGGAGCGAGATTACGCCAAAAGCAAAATGGGATTGGCTCCGCTTCATTCGTTCAACTAAGAACCCCTCGACCCATCAAAGAAGAATTGAGGTAGCATGCTCTAAATTGCAAAAAGGAGATACAAGACCATGCTGTTTTGACAGAAGCCGTTGTACCATTATGGATGTATCCAAATCCGGCATACTGTTAGATTAATCATTATAGTCGAGCCACATTTCAAGTTAACACATGTGTTGGTAAGGATTGCAAATAATAAAATCATTAAGAAATTATAGAAGCATTATTAATCAGAAAAGGTTTTACCTCATTCCTGATTAATAATGCTTTTTTTAAATGATTAATAATCAAAATAGTAGCTGTCAAAAGTGATCGACAGCTACTTAGAACTTTTATTTATATATGATATCATTTTCCATTAAGTACAATTTGTGTGATGAATTTGCCGCCTAATACTGAGAAGCCCGCTGTACCATCATAACGTTCTGCGGTGTAAAGGATGCTTTTTGTACCTGTTCCACCACCTTGTTTTTGAGTTATCGGTAACTCGCCATCAAAGATGACATCTGTTTCACACGTGTTTTCCACTTGTACACGTAATCGGTTATCAATAAATTTGACGGTTACAATGATTTCTTTATCGACATCCTTCGGTAGCCTTTGGCAACCTTCCAGCGCATTTTCTAAAGCATTCCCAAAAATACAAGTAAGGTCGATGTTATCAATCCCGATGACTTTTGGCACGGTTACATGAAACGTCGTCTTAATCCCTTCCTTCTCTGCCTTACGAGCGTATACATTAAATATGCTGTTCGCAATCGGATTTGAGCAAAAGGCGTTGGTAAGGTGTGCATCTAGTGCTGCATCAAAACTTTTCATATATGTTTTTAGTTGGTTAGTCTCATCATTTTGTAACATCTCAATAATAACTGCATTATGATGATGCATATCGTGGCGTTGCTGAAATACCAAAGCTGCTGTTACCTTCTGACGTTCAAGTTCTGATTCCCACAACTTTTCCTGCTGTGCCATAAGAAGTTGTCGCTTTTCAAGTGCATATTTCTCAACAATGGCACTGGCTTGAATATAGATGAGGTAATACACCGCCAAAAACAACATATAGGCAGTGATAATGATAAATCTATACCAGTTGTCTTGATCCCAATACCAATAGGGCGCCGGATAGTATAGTACTATAATTTGCATGATTAAAAACATCAGCGGTACAAGGGTAGCTACACGCCATTCCCGATCAAGCGCTTCTACCAGCCTTCTAAAACGTGGTCGCACGTATTTATACAGCAGTGGGAGAATAACAATATATATGACCAAGCGAATGATAATACGCTGAATGACGAAAGCTGTCCCGACCGCATGTATCGCTAATGTATCACTCATATAGCTAATCGACACATAAATATTAACAAACGTCAAAAAACTGAAAAGTGATACAAAAAAATCATCATCCGAACATATTAAAAACCACGAAAGTTGGATGACTAAAATAATCAGAATGGCATATCGGTTTACAGAGTCGATACCCTGTGCGTATAATTGATAACTTAAGAGACTGATTCCACAAATCATAACAAACAGCCCTGCTATGATTCTCTTTTTCAGAGGTTCCCGAAAGCGCATAACAGCAGATGACATGAGAGTAAAGCCGATTACTGATTGCAAAAATGAGAAAAACACAGATATATTATATAGCATGAGTGAGCTCCTTGTATAACTTTATACCATTATCCTAGCACATAACTGCTTGAAATGATTTTTTTGGGGTAATTGCCATCATTTTAGGGGTAATTGATATGTTCTATTCCTCTGCGAACATTTGAAAACGCAAAAATGCCTCTTTAAGCTTCTGATAAGCACGGTAAGGATATGTTAAATGTTCACCCGTATCAAAGGTTATGGTGTCTTTGGATATCTGGCGAATGTATTTGAGATTCAGGTTTATGGAAGCGCCACACCTAATGAAAAATTTATTCTGTGAGAGCAACTCAAAAAGTTCCGTTGCGGTCATACGCACCTCCATCTTTTTCCCTTGGATGGTATGAACAATCTGGTAGTTGTTTCGCCCTGTTTCCGTAAACACAACATCTCGAATGGCAAGGCGTGTCATACCCTCTGATGTCTTAATGTTAACAACTATGCGCCTATCTTTACTCACACGTTGCATCACCCTATCAAGTGCATTAAAAATAGCCCCTTCAGTATAGGGCTTAACTAAATACTGTGTGGCTTCTACTTCAAATGCTTCAACAGCATGGTCTCTGGAGGTGGTAATAAATATAAATGCCCCTTGATCACCTAGCTGCCGCAATTCTCTTGCCACTTCAGTGCCAAGCATACCGTCCATGTAGATATCTAGGACCAGTATGTCAAACCCTCCGTTCTTTGATACATAAGATAGCAGTTCTAAAGGGGCAGAAAAGGTATATATTGTTAGTTCATATTGAGGATGCTCTTGCATATACTTTGTTATATAACTATAGGTGCGCTCAAGTTCTTGTAATTCATCATCGCAGATTGCTAGTCTCATCATATGTCCACCTTTATTTTGATACTTTTTCTTTCATTTTCCCTTTATATATCTTTAACTTGCTTTGAGCTCTTAGAAACAGGATGTAATCGCCCAAATTTGCCGAATGAAATTGACTGTTTATATGAACCGGTTTTTCTGTAGACCTATCCATTGTACCAACTGCAAACTGTCCTAAGTAATCCGTCTCATTTGAGTATATTGTCAGTAAGATACTGGATAACGAATCATTTTTATATGATTACTTAAAACCGCCTTCCATCACTATGCTTACGTAGATTATTAGACTTCATGTGAACCAAAGCTTGCACCCACAATCTTTGTGGCTCCTACTTATCCTGTTCTCTTCTACCATATAATCCTTTTATTTTTGTTTTGTTCGTATACATAGCTTTGTCCGCTTTGCTAAATATTGAATACATACTTTCAATTCCATCCTTGTCATAAAAAGCATGTCCATAAGCAAGTGTGACCTTTATTTTTCTCTCTTGATTTATTTTAATTAATAGGTCTTCAAACTTAGATAGGGTCTCATCAACCAATTCTTCTGAAACATCTTTACAAATAACACAAAATTCGTCACCACCAATTCTATAGGGTGTACCAATACCCATAAAGCTTTCTTTAATGATTTTTGCCGCTTCAAAAATCAACTCATCTCCAACCTTATGTCCATATTTATCATTTGTAATCTTTAAGTCATTCAAATCAAAAATAACTATTGTTGCATTATTACTACCATTAGTATATTGTTGCATCTCATCTTCAAAGGATGCTCGATTTTTTATTTTAGTTTGAACATCATATCTGAATTGTAATTCAAGTAAAAAGATATAAAATAACAATAAAGATATAGATGTACAACTCCAAATGAGCAGTATCTCTTTAAATAATATCTGAACAAAAATGCCCAGTATCGGCAGAAAAAAGATACTAATTACTACTTTCTTATCTCCAATCTTATATTCCGTACTATTTTTGATTACAAAAATTATAAACAATACATAATAAAACATGCTAATAATCGTTGGTAGCAAAAATAGATTGCCTCGTGTATATTGATTTTGAGCATCGACCAAAAAAACCAAACCTGTATTAAAACTTAAAATGCAAATAACTGCATTGAGATATAAAGGTAATGACAAGCAGAAGGTATGTAATTTATTATTATCTCCAAATAATAGTAAAAGAAAAAAGGGAACTAATGGACTTAAAGAAAACCCTAAGACGTTTATTAACCGATAAGGCATCATAAGATTATTATTACTTGAATGTTCAATATAAATCGTCCCGATTTCCAATAGTAATAGGATAATTGTTGTCACGACTGCGTATATATATATCTTATTTTTCTCATTATTTATAACAACATTTCGATTAGCCAAATTCACTAGAAAAAAAAGTGCAATAATTGCAAGCAAATCCGTACTGATTAGAGTTATCATAATAGCTTTTCCACTTTCATTGTATTCTTAGTTCTCTTGATGATTCAGAATATTTTCATTCTTAAATCATACATGATTAAAGGGTCAAAAGTAAGTTTCACTAAATTCACATAGAATATATAGATTACGTTGATGCACTCATAACTATATATTGTATGTGAAAGTTCAACTAAATTGTTTTGACACCTTAACCAACCATTCAAGTATAAAATAAGCCCCCTATTATTACAACCACATTTGATAAAATCGATTAAATTTTAATGGCACAACACATACCTTCTGGATATTGGACCGCTACCGACAATGACTTTTATTTTGCAAATTATTTCAATCAACATATATGAGGACGCTTCTTCAACAAAGAAGAACCATCCCCTTATATTCCTTACTCTTCTCGTTTCTTTTTGAAAATATACATCTGCTCATCCGCATCACGAATGAACTCATCTACATTTATGTGCTTGTTCTGATCAAAGGGTACAATACCATAGCTAAAGAAAAGTATGTCTTTTGGCTGATTGCCATAAATAACCGGATTACTGATAAGGTTATTTACAGTTTCTCTAACAACTTTTTCTGATTGGTTTAATACCACGCACAAAAACTCATCGCCACCTAAGCGTATCAGATATGTGGATTCCGGCATTACTTCATAGAGCTTCTTACAAAATGCCTTTAATGTTTGATCACCAACAGTGTGACCATAAGTGTCATTTATGTATTTGAACTTATCAATATCGATATAGATGATTGTGACCGATTCAAATGCTTCAACATCACTTTCTAGTTTTAACAAGCCACTTCTGCGGTTATATGCACGTGTTAATCCGTCAAAATCTGCTAAGTATTTCAGACAATCAATATTGGCTTTCTCCTGTGTAATGTCTCTAAGTAAGCCCACTAAATGCTTTTCATTTGTGACGGGATGACAGCTTAGAGTCCCTGAATGTTGCAACCATACTTGACTCCCATCTTTTTTATATACCCTTGATTGTAGATCAAACATGTCGATTTCACCATTTACTACACGGTCAACTTCCTTATAATTTCTCTTAAGGTCATCAGGATTAAATTGAGCAGCTCTCTTTTCCATCGTGTCGTATTCCTCCGGCTCTCGCCCTAAGGATTTTCCGATTACAAAACTCTGCTCCGCTTCACCTGTTTCCAGATTAAAGTCATAATAATCAAGACCCGAATCATTAATCGCTTTCTTATATTTATTAATCTCATAAGTTAACGCATCGATTATTTTTTCGTATTCTTTATCTGATTTCACTATGGCTGACCCCTTTGATAGTTTTTTTAAAACCATTTCCATTTATGGAACTTATTTATATAACTGCTTAAAGACCAATCAGGTCTTCAAAGCGGTATAACGGTTCATCCAGTAACATATTACCTATTGTTTCACCGGCTTGACCCTCGACCAATATTTGTACTCGATTAATTTCCGGAAACTCTGTCAGTGTGTTTACAATAGAACTAAGCGTCATAAGCTCACCGGCACTTCCACCTGAATGGTTCTCAATAAACGCCCTTGAAAAATCAACGGTACAAAGCCCATTGTCGAGATTGATACTAAGAAGCCTTGTTCCTTCTGGCATGGATGGGGACAACGTGGTACTGTTTGTACCTGCAATCAGTCCTAATACCGCTGCCTTGGCTATCCCATTATCATAAACCGTTAATGTCCTTACTTCTCTCCATACTTTCAATGCATCCCGATCCGGAAAATACAAGGTCACTTCATTTTGTGTCATATTCATTGCGCTGGACAAAAAATAGCCTGCCGAAAAAGGTTCATCCCCCAATTCAAATAGTTTTTCAAATGACACGACTCCAATATTTTCACGTATAACCCTTTGCTCGTAATAATCACTACCATGTTGCTTATGTAAAACAGTATATTCTTTAAGGCCTGTATCATTTTGTTCCACTTTCGTGATCTGTCCGCTAATTTTTTGGAGCACACCGTTTTGATCCTTGGCATTCTCCGTCCAATAAGTACCGATAACCAAAGGTGTCTGAATCAAGGTGAGCTGATCATACTTAGAATCCATCATAACTTCTTCTGTTTTTATTTGTACGAGTCTATTACCTTCAATCGTATAACTGAGTTCTATAGAAAAATCTTTGGTACTTTCGCCATCTGACATGTCATCCACAGTTCCACTTACCATATACATACGCTTTGTTGGTTCACTCATTATAGAGTCCAGTTGTGCCTTATGGCCGTATTCTGCAAATCCTTCGTATTTCCACTCATAACCAACCCTATTTGGTAATAATTCTGACAACGCATCTACTTGATAGATCGGATCATTAATGCTTGCAACTTTTGTTAAAGCGTTCCAACCCACTTCTTTTCCAAATAACTCTGTGACCGAACGAAGAGGAATATAGGTCGTACCATCAACCACAAAATTATCTGTGGAAACTTTGATGTTATCCACTTCAACCGTCACAATATTTCTGTATACTTTTATCAATTCACTTAGATCATTCCCCATAAGTGTGCCTGATAAAAACGATAGGGACAATAAAACAATAAACATGGACATCAATGATTTTTGTGTTAACATTATCGGTTTGTTTTTCATTGCATTCACTCCTTTTCTATTAAAGTTGTAAAGTTGTCTAGATATTTAATATTCAGCTTCATTTAGAGATTCTAATGATTAAAAGGTTTATCCACAAAAGAAAGTTATACTATGTATTATATACTTTGTTTGGCACTTTTGAAAGACAAGTTAAATTAAGCGCAGTAAAGGGATACTTATTTTTAAGTATCCCTTTACTGAACAAAGAGGCTACGCTTCAACGCATTAACATAGCATAGACTTTTCTAGAGAACAAGAACAGAAGCTTCGCTTCGTTATGAGCTCTGCTCATATTTCTGAACGGTTCGAAAGGAAAGGACCTTGACCCATTCTACTATGTTTTAAAGCTGAATACTTTAGTATAACTTTCCTTGAGCTTAGAAAACTCTACATCTCATACTCAACTTCAAGATAGTCTTCTGATGGTTTATTTGCTTCTTTTTCAGCACGTTTTTCTTTTACCTTGGATTTTTTACCTTCAAATAATGAATACATAGCTGGTATAACGCCAAGGGTCAAAACAGTAGCCATACATAGTCCTGATATAAGGGCAACGCCCATCGGTGCAAAAAATGGGTCTGAAAGTGTAATCGGTAGAATACCACCGGCTGTTGTGATTGTCGTTGCCATAACAGGGATGAACCTTGTGACACCTGTTTCTGCTATGGCTTCATTCATTTCATAGCCTTCACCACGTAGATAATTAATATAATCCAAAAAGACGATGGCATCATTAACCGCAATACCCACCAGAGCAACAACGCCGATAAAGGCTACAAATCCAAAATTATTACCGGTAATTAATAATCCCAACATGACCCCAATAATTGAAAGGGGAACGGTAAATAAGATAATAAAAGGCTGGGATAAGGAGTTAAACTGTACGGCCAAGATGATATAAACAAATAGAGCAGCCATAACCATATTAAGCATCATCTCTCCAAAAGAATCTCCCATTGCTTCCATCTCACCGCCAAAGCTCATGGATACACCTTCTATGAAGGGATAATCTTTTGTAGCTTCTTGGAATGCAGCTGTCGCTTCAGCAGCGGTCCATTTGTCTTCATCAATACTGGCCGCTACGTGAACAATTCTTTTCCCGTCTTCATGAGAAATGGATTGAACACTTTTTGTTTCTATAATTTTTGCTACTTGTGAAAAAGGTATAGCGACACCACTGCGATTATAGAAGGTTAACTTTTCTAAATCATATATCGTCTCAAGCTTTTGCTTGGTCGTTCTAATAACAATATCGATATCATCTTGATTATCTCTATAGGTGGTGGCTACAATACCATTGATTGAGCTTCTTAAAGATGCTGCAATGGACCGTTCATCAAGCCCAAGTATCGCTGCCTTGTCTGAATCCACTTTTACTTCAAGTTCAGGAAAGTCTTCTCCTAAGCTGGTTCGTGGATCCCTAATGCCCTCCATAGAAGCTAAAATGTTTTTAATATCCATTGCTGTTGTTTCTAAATCTTTTAGATTATCACCCTTTAGCTTCACATATACTGGGCTTCCACTTGGAGGACCGGATTCTAATTCTCTAATCTCAATGTCTGCGCCTGGGATTAATTTAACTTCTTGACGTATGGAACCAACAATTTGGCTGCTTGTTCTTTCTCTTTCCTTCAAGTCTTTTAGATTGATTTCAATAGAGGATTGAATTGGATTTTCACCAGCGGTGGTATCTAAATCACTGAAGATACTCAAGCCACCTGTACCGACATAACTTACAAAAGTATCGATTTCAGGTATGTCTAAGATAATCTCTTCCACTTGCTTTGTTATTGCTTTGGTTTGCTGTATCGTGGAACCGCTAGGTGTTTTTATGGAGATTGAAAACTCCGGCATATCTTCACCACCGAACATCTCAACCGATAAAATACCAGTAAAGGGCATGCTCACGCTTAATAAAAATAGCAAGCCAACTGAACCAATAAGAATTAATTTACGGTGAGTCTTGGCGATAATATGATTTAGAATCCTCGAATAGGTTTTAATAACAATATGATCCGTATGTGATACCTTCGGTGCAAATTGTTTAATCGCCATCCCTCCACCGAAAAGAATTGCCCCAATATAGGATAGCACTGTAAAGGATCTAAGTAATGGTTGACCAAGATCAGCAAATGCAAATAGGGATAAGAGAACGATGATAATAATGGACAACACTTTAATGAAGAACTCCGAACGCTTACTTTTTTCCTTCTGACCACCTTTTAAAAGGATTGCACAGATTGAAGGCGTAATCGTTATCGCCATAAAGAAAGAACAACTAAGAGTAATAATAATGGTCATTGGTATGGACTTTATGAAGTCACCCATAATGCCTGAGGTAAACAACATCGGTAAAAATGCTGCAACCGTTGTCAAAGTAGAAGCCAGTATTGCAGGGGCTATTTGGTTTGTCGCCACTAAAGAGGCTATATCCGCCCTAAGCCCTTTCTTCCTTAATCGGTCAATGTTTTCCATAACCACGATGGCGTTGTCCACCAACATACCCACGGCCAAAACGAGGGAAAACATTGTGATTTCATTTAATGTATTGCCCGTTAGTTTTAAGAATCCAAAGGATGCGAGCAATGACATTGGAATAACAAAAGATACAATCAAAGCTTCCCTTAAACCAATAAATAAAAATAAAACGATGACCACAAGGAATAATCCTGAGATTGCATTATTTGTAACAGATCCAAGTTGCTTGTCTACATAGTCTGCTTTATCTGCAATTAATGATAACTCAAACCCTTTAGGGACAAGCTGGCTCTCTTTCTCGTCTAGTATTTTCTCAATTTCTTCTTTAATACGTACTTCATCTGAATTGTCTTTTCTAAGTACTGCCAGAACCACAGTGTTTTTATTGGTCAAGTCATCAATCGAGGTTGCTTTTCCGTTATATTCATGAATAAACACTTTTCTATCTTCAAAAGTATCTTCTATTGTAGCAACATTCTTTAAAATGATATTGCTGTCAGGGTTAGACCTGACGATTACATTTTCTATGTCCTCAATTGTTTCAAATTTTCCCGAAGTCCTAAGGCTGTATTCTTTTCCGTTTAGTTCTACTTTTCCCGCAGGGAAACTCACATTAGAAGCGGCTAAAGCATTATGGATGTCATCAATTGAGATGTTATATATTGTGAGTTTTTGAGGGTCTATGGTAATCTGGATTTCTCTATCGATATCACCTGCGATGACAACTTCCTTTACACCATAACTAAGTTCCATCTCCTTCTGAAGCTTTTTAGCTTTTTCCTGCAAAGTAAGGATGTCTTCCTTGGTGGTTAAAGCGTATATGAGTACAGGACTTTGGCCGGTCTTCATATCATAGACTTCAGGCGTGTTTGCATCACTTGGCAACTGGGCGCTTATACCTGAAAGCTTTTCTTTAGCCTCGCGTACCTTTTCATCCACATCTTCACCGGTTTCAAATTCTAAAAATACAATAGAGTTACCTATACCCGAACTTGAGGTTATGGTCTTAACCCCTTCAATTTCATCCAGTCTTTTCTCAATAGGTTCTGTAACGAGTGTTTCGACTTCCAAAGGAGAAGCGCCAATATACATCGTTTGTACATAGGCAAAAGGTATCGTAACCTTAGGCTGTGCTTCTCGCTGTAATGACATATAGTTTCCTGATCCCCAGATTACCAGTGCAATAATAATCAAAAAGGTTATTCGAAAACGTTTAATAAATATTCCTGCCCATTTTCCAAGGGGATTCTTCTTTAAGGATAATTCCGGTATTGTTTTTTTATCTATGTTCACTATTAGTCCCCCTCCTACTTAACAATTGTTACTTTATCTTGATCATCAACATATTCTTTACCCGATACAATCAACAGATCTCCGGCCTTTAGACCTTCAATAATTTCTACTTCTTTACCGTTATCAAGGCCTAGTTTAACAGGTCGAACATGGGTTGTATCATCTTCTACAACGTACGCATACCAAGTGTCTTCTATAAGTTCCAGATGGCTACGGTTTACAACGATGACGTCCTTAACTTGATTTTTAACGACACGTACTTCGGCAAACATACCGGGTTTTATTTGATGCTGAGCATTGTTCACTTGCACTTTAACAGGGTAGGTAAAGTCCATATCATTAGGAATGGGGCTTATTTCAGTAATCTTTCCGGTATATTCTTCTCCTGAAAGAGATTGTATCGTAACATAAACTTCATCACCAATTGTCAGCCCATTAATCAAATCATCCGTAACATTAATAGGAATTAGAATCGTATCCATATCAATAACGCTATAAGCCGGGAAACTTGAATTATATATTTCTCCCGTCTGAATATTTTTAGTAGCAATGATCCCACTTATAGGACTTGATACATTTAGATCTGATAAGGTTTCTTTGGCGTTATTATATTGGACGGCCAATGCATCTCTAGAAGCGATGGCTTGCTGCAATCCATTTTTAGCCATCTCCGTACTCTCAGTTAGTTGCTTTCCTGTTAATAAATTATAACTTTGTAAAACTGTGTCATAGGCATTTTTAGCTTGTAGATAGGCTTGCTCCATGCCGTCATACTCGCTTTTTGAAACCGCGCCGGATGTATACAAAGTCTGGGTATTATCATAGTTTATTTTCGCGTTATCATAAGAAAGCTTGGCACTGTTTAATGAAGATTTCACTTGATTGAGTTGGCTCTCTTGCTGACTCCCTGAAGCAATATTCACGTTTAATTTTGCTGAATTTACTGCTGCTTCCGCTGACTTTACCTGACTTGCTAAGGATTCAACCGTATGTCTCATATCGGTTTCGTCGAATGCGAATAAGATGTCGCCTTGTGAAACGCTTTCTCCTACATTAAAATACGTTGCGTTAATTTCTCCGGAGAATTTTCCCATGATATCAACTTCCTTAACCGGTTTAACTTGACCGGTAAAAATAGACTCATCTCTCATATTACCAGCTACAATCGTTGATACTTTTACAGGGGTATAGGTTTCACCTTCAGCGCCTATTACTTCCGATTCGCCTTGACAGCCCGTAATTACTACTGTGGTTATAAGCAATACTGTTAATACTAAACTATACTTTTTCATACTTTGCTTGTTCCTCCTCAAATGGTCTATATGAATATATTTTCTGACTTAGTCTTTTATTCAGATAATTATATCATTGCTAGTGTGATAGGAGTATTAGATAATTATTAGATATTGATTAAAGCTGTTACTAAAACTACTTTCCAAGTTTATAAAAAAAGCCCTACTCAATAAAGAGAAGTGCTTTAGTCATATAGTTAATTGAATTATATTTCTTCAATCCTTTTATTTTATTTTGTACCAGTGATAATATTTTTTCCTTTTTTAAGTTGATCTTCATATGCCTTTTTCATCATTGTTATAATTTCATTATTATCAATTTTCTTTCCTTCATATAAACGAACGGCAATCTTGTTCATAACTTCAATATAGGCATAACCTAGCGCCGCCGTTAAGATTGCTGCTGTTGTTCCACTAATCACTCCGCCAACAGCAGTCCCAACTCCTGGGATAAACTTAACGACATTTGCAACAATTGTCCTACCAAGTGCAGTAGCACCACCGACACCTCCAATTGCAGTTATTATTGATGTGATGAGTGTTTTCTCAACATTTATACCAAATATAACCGTCAAATGTGCAATCATAGCAATCTGGCTTGGTACCAGAATTGTTGCATCCGCAAAAGGAATAGGGGTAAATCCGGTAACGAAATTCGTAGATACATAGGGTAATACAGCCAGTCTTGCAGCAACTACCTTTTTCTCTAGATTAACTTTTTGAGCGTTTATAAAAGCTTTTTTAGCTGCTTCATCTAAACAATTATACGTTACATCAACGAGTTGTGTGAGGCCAAATGGTGGAATTGTGATTTCTTCACTGATAACGATTTCTTCAGCAAGTGTCGGCACAACGTTAACGACCGGCAAATTCAGATTTCTTATATAGCTTTCAAATTCCTTATATTGTAGACCCATACATTGGGTCATAACTATAATTACAGGTAATTTTTTAGAAAACTCATTGATCCAATCCACTTCGAAATCTTCAATTCTATTTGAACTTGAATTGATGCAATACCATGCTACATGTATATAATCTTTTTCATTCTGACTCAACAATGTTCGATCTATTTGCCCAATGATTTCTTTTTTTATTTCTTCTTGCACATCTGAATCTAACTCAAGTCCTTTTGTGTCATAAATAGTGAGTGGAACGCCTTTTTTCGTTATCTTGCTTATATGTTGAGTAACGGGTTTACCAATACCTGTTTCAACCAGCTTTTCTCTGAAAACATTATTAATGAGCGTGCTTTTTCCAACCCCTGTTTTGCCAATAATCATAATATTTGCAGTAGACATAGACTCAACTTCCTCATTGTATTTATTCATAAACATGTCAAACCAATTTTCACTCATACTATTCATTCCCTTTATCAATTTTAGATTGTAATTTTCTACTTAATGCATCGCCAAACTTAAAAGCGACAACTAATATAATAATTGATACAAGCAATTGATTTAAAAAATTAGATTCACTTTTATTCTTTTTCATAGGCAGTCTCCAATCATCAAACTCAAATTACAATCATGATATCACAAATAAAATTAAAAGACCATGATATATAGGTCATGTAATGCTACGATCAAACATAAGTGTTAAGTCAAATCAAAATACAAGGAATAGAACCCTATATGATATTCTTAGGATGGTTTTATTGCTAAAGTTATTTTATAGCTTTTTGGTACTTTTTTTCGACAGGACTTTATCCAAATAGATGGATTTGAACTGTTTACGCGCCATCAACTGTTTTAACGGTGGTAATTTAAGAATAACGCCAAGTACCGCCGCCATCGCTCGATGATTGGCAAATGCTTGGTTATCAAATATGAGATTTTGGAGGGTTCCTTTTTCGATTGCTTGCAATACAAATCGATGGGTGCTGTTCACCGGTGTAATGACCCTAACCGCTCTTCTCACGAGTTCAATGGCATTCACAGGACAACTTCGCACACATACACCACAACCCAGGCATACCTCTTTGTCTATTTGAGCAACCGTCTTACCTTCATTATCATTTGACATAGATATTGCTAATACAGGACATACCTTCTCACATTTACCACATCCTATGCATGCTTTCGAGATCTTAGGCATGTAATTTGTCGTCGCCACCGGCTGCATTGGACTGAATTTTCTTGCGGCTTGTAAGGCTTCACAACAACAACCGCAACAATTGCAAATGAATGCTGGAGTTTCACGAACATTTTCACCAATTTGCACCAGATTCGATGCATAAGAACGTTCTAAAACATCGATTGCCTCTTTTTTATCAATCAATCTCGCATGCTGCCCATGTTCTGACAGAGAACGGGCAACATTTCCAAATGTCAGGCAGACATCCAATGGGGCATTTATTTCACATGGATGATCTGCATGTAACATCTTATGCCTACAATAACAAGTTCCAACACCTATATGCGTTGCTTCCTCAATGATATGGCTTGCTCTTTCATAATCCAATATATGAATTGTTTTCTCATAAATCAAACTTGGCTCCTGTACAAAAACGCGTCCAAGATGCGTCTCTGTTGCGAAGAATAAATCTTTAATGAAATCTTCTTCTACATTCATATATTGATAATACAATTCGCTTAAAAACTTCTGATCAATATCGCCTCTTGTACGCATCAACGCAAACTCAATAAACCCTGCCATTGGCGGTGGCATTACAAATTGACGTTCCCCTTTATAGTAAGAATCCACGAGTAATGCCTTCTCGCAAAGATGCTCTAAAAAAATCTCTGCTTTTCCTTCACTGATATGCCATATTCTTGCTGCTTTTTTTGCAGTAAAAGGACGAATCGGCAACTTCGCGACC
>PGZS01000038.1 GCA_002841435.1 Firmicutes bacterium HGW-Firmicutes-3
AACAGATACTGTAAAATGTCAACTTCAACAATGGATTAATCAGCAAGCCTCATTTATCAAGGCTTTATTCACTGATTTTTGCTGGGAAAGTTGAGTTAATTATATATGATCTATGACACCTTAAAAATCCTTCTGATAATTGGCTCTCTAGCTGAGATAATGGCATTCTTCCAATATTATAACATTTTGATTTTGTATAAATTGTACAATTTTTATTATATATTTCTGCATATACAATACTCTCTAAAGAAATTTTTGATTCTTTCCCCTTTTTATAAAATGCAAGGAATTTTTTAGTCAAAAAATTATCATAGACAATACTATGTTCTATGAGTCTAATAATTAATGGCATAATTTCTTCGTCCTCATATGGGTCTTCAAATACTTTATAACATTGAAAAGAGTCATACATCGACAAATGATATTCACTACTTACGTTTATTGCCAATATCCAAGATAAGCTGTGCTTTAAATTTGATCTAATTGATTTGAGCAGGTTTATACTCGATTCATTACCATATTCCATAAAGTCTATAATAAAAAGTGAAATTTCGTTATTAGAAATTGCTGTATCAATTCCCTCAAAACTTTTCAGATTAATAACTCTAATTTTTTGACTGATAACATTCAAAAATATTCTTAAGGACATCGTTAACTTTTCCGACCCGATAACTAATATTTTATACATTATATAAGCTCCTTATGCTCAATAATATTTTTTTATCAAAAAATAAACTACGCAATTAAGCCAGATATGGATTTCTTAGTTACAATATATTCTATTACAAATTTTATCACTTTACAGTTGTCAAGTCAAAAAATATTCACAAATAATCACAAAAAATGACTCAATGTCCATTTTCTTGATGAGTATGCATTATTTTAAGATTTATATGTATAGAATTTAGTCTTTTAGAAAACATAGTGAAATATAGTCTTGATTTAAGGTGCCCGTCTATTGGTATGATTACATACACCTCTTTACATTTTTGAAAGAACGTGGTCAATTATTTTGACAAGATAAAATTTTACTTCCACATATGTTGAATTCTTAATTCATGAAAGCTTAAATAACTATTTACTCCATGATTTTTACATAATACACTTGATAAAATATTAAGTTCCTTCAGAATTGGGCATTCACCCATTGGGTGCATTACTTAATCATGAGAAATATATGGATATCAAGGAGAAGAATGATGACAGGTAATAAAATTTGTAATCAAATACAAAGTGTTGCAGTAATAATTGGAATAATAGGCACAATAGGGGCATTAATCTTATCAACACAGGTAGTAAGATTAATTTTTACAGGTGATTTTATGTTTCTAACCTTTATCGTGTCGCTGATACCATTGTTACTTGGAATTTTTATAACATACCTAATGATGATGACAATAGGTGAATTTCTAAATTTATTGGAAACCATCAAGAATAATTCGAATGTTAATTCGAGAGAATCTCTTACAACTTCTCATTTTGAATATAAAGAAAATAAATTAAGTGATGGTCAATGGAGATGTTCTGATTGTAGTACTGTAAATGCCAAATATGTAGGAACCTGTAAGTGCGGTGCTTCCAAGTAAGTAAAAAAATCCGTGTCAGATTCTGAACTTCCTAAAATTTTTCCACCCAAAGAATTTCCAGACTAAAAAAAATGTCCTAAAAGCCCGAGTTTGAGCGATTTCCATTACGTTGGCTCGGGTTTTATGTACCTTGTAACCAATTCTTAAGAATTGGTTGCAAGGTGATATGTGATACTACAGCCAACTCTAGAGGCTTATTTTTTTGTATTTTTCGAGACCTGGACATTGATTTCCACTTTTTTCTGTCTACCATATGGGGTTCAGTTTACCATCTTTCCCCCTGATGTATCATTTTGCATTTTCACATGCAAAGTATTGTAGCAAACCCGTAATGTAATTTCCCCAGGTCGGCATTTCTTTATCAATGTCGTATTGATTGAGACTTAGTTCTCCCGAATGTACTTTTTCATGAATTTCAAACAATTTTTCAAGATTTAAGGACCACGTTATTTTACCTGTGGATCGTTCCATTTTTAATGTACCGGCGATAGTATCAATCTCCGCAATTTTAAGCTTTTTATAACCTGCAGCAGTGTAAAAAATAGTGCCATTTTCTTTCATTTTTTGTAGACCTTCTAAGCTAAAATTACAATTTGTATGTTTCATATTTTCTAAGACCTCCCATGGTTTATAATTATAACGTCATCCACATTATGAATTTATTTCTTCTACTCTTTAATGAAAATAAATCACGGATCATTCAGTCAAAAAATGTTTAAGTTTGAAAGTTACCATTTCTGCTTAAAAAAGCTCTTAAAAAAACTAAACACAAATAGTATTACATAAAATACACAACCCTGTTTTCTACGGCTCATTCTTCTCACCCTCTTATAAGACTATTTATATCTATTATATAAACATTCAAACTTGATTCATAATAATTTTTATAATTAGTATGTGGAATCTAGGTATTTTATTTAGGGTCTTACTTCATTAAGGTGTCATTACTATATTTAGTTTAACCTTCTCTAGGATTGATATCAAGGTTTTAATAACCTTATTAGAATTTTAGCACTCATCCACTAATCCTTTAATTCGCCGACTTTTAGTCTGGCAATTTCAGTTAATAATAATATGCTGTTTTAAAATCTAATAAAAATATGGAGCAGTCTGGGTGACCACTCCATGAATATTTATTGTTTTATACGTCTATTAATCGTT
This sequence comes from Firmicutes bacterium HGW-Firmicutes-3, assembly GCA_002841435.1. GTDB lineage: Bacteria > Bacillota > Clostridia > Lachnospirales > Vallitaleaceae > Petrocella. The sequence goes on from PGZS01000038.1 coordinate 2,748, forward strand.
GCCCATACAGCTTCATTTGGAATCTCAGATAATCTTTTCATGAGATGCGTGATCTTTTCTGAAGCCTTGCTATCATGAACCATTAGATATCCTGGGGCTAAGAAGCCATATTGCTCTGGATGTCCTGGCCTCACCATAACATATTCTAAAAGCTCTAGATCATGAACTTCTTTTATGTGCTCAAGGGTCAAGGCTTTAAACCACTGCTCATAAGACTTATTCCAATTTTTGGTTTTGATTTTCAAAACCTCGACTAAATCTGTGGCTTCCCATGGTAGGTCTTCTTTACCAAAATGCCCATAAGCAGCTGTGTTTGAATAAATGGGCCTTTGCAGATTGAACTTTTCAATAACATCAGATACCCCAAGTCCAACTGTTCTTCTAATAAGAAGTTCAAAATCAGAATCACTAAGAAGGCCGGTTCCAAAGGTATGGATGTTAAGGGCTACCGGTTGAGCCTGGCCAATAGCGAAGGCCATTTCTACCTCGCATTTGGTTGCCAGACCTGCCGCCACAATATTTTTTGCAATGTATCTTGCCATGTAGGCACCACTACGGTCGACTTTGCTGGGATCTTTTCCGGAAAAAGCACCACCACCATGTCGTCCAATACCACCATAGGTATCCACGATGATTTTTCTTCCTGTCAAACCGCTATCCCCTTCAGGGCCACCAATGACGAATCGTCCCGTTGGATTGATGAGTATTTTGGTTTCTTTGGTCAACATCTGTGCTGGTATGACGGCTTTAATCACATGCTTATAGATGTCTTTATTGATTTCCTTCCAAGTAGCACTTTCTTTATGCTGAGCAGATACAACGATGGTTTCGACACGGATGGGTACATCGTCTTCATAAATCAGACTCACTTGTGCTTTTCCATCGGGTTTCAAATAGGGGATGATGCCTTCCCTTCTTACTTCTTCAAGTCTCTTAGTAAGTGCATGTGCCAGTGTAATGGGTAGGGGCATGAATGCCTTTGTTTCGTTACAGGCATAGCCAATCATAAGCCCTTGGTCGCCTGCGCCTAGGCCTTCATGATGTTCAATACCGCCCATAAGGTTGACACCGCTTGCTATATCCGGTGCCTGTTCATTTATAGATACAATGATTTGAATATTAGCAAGGCTGTGGGGATCAAGGATGTTCCAATAACCAAGCTTATGAAGCACGTCTTTAGCTTCAGAAGCATAGTCTACATAGGCTGTTGTTGTGATCTCACCCATGATTATGAGTATTCGATTGTTGATGGCCACTTCACAGGCCACTCTTGCTAAAGGGTCTTGCTCGAGAACACGGTCAAGTATGTTGTCGGATATTTGATCACATACCTTGTCTGGATGTCCACTTGTGACAGATTCTGCTGTTACTGTTCTTTGCATTTGAATTCCTCCATTCATTTGTTGTTCAGATGAAAATGGATGAATTCTTTTGAAGGATTTCCTCGAATAACAAAAAAAGCCCTTCTAAAAGAAGAACTCTAAACCATTTTCTCATCTTTCAGATCGTATCTGTAGGATTTAGCACCACTACACTTTCGTGCTGGTTGCCGGACTTCACAGGGCCTATTCCCTCCATCGCTCTTGATAAGTTATATGAAATTGTACAACTTCATTCTAGTCTCTTTACATAGAAATGTCAAACCCTTAATTGAAATAAAATACGATACCCCATGAGATTTATCTGAGGTGCTGCACTTCCTATAGTTATGTTGTTATCCTTCTGGTCTGGTAAAATAAAATTTCTTTTCTACTTGCTCAAGATATTTTTTACTGAATTTCCCCGAAAATATTGTCATGTTTGTCTTCCCGAGTTTACTTATCGTTACTTGTTAAACTGTGATGCCAAAATTCACCTCTACTATTGCATTCAGTTGTGCTGCAATTTCCTTGAACTCAAGATTAAGATCAAGTGTCTTTACGAGGATTTTGTTACCACTCATCTGGTACTCATTATTTGGTTGAATGGCCTCATCCGTTCGTGCATATAGCAACATCCCAGAAACCTCATGGGATTTGTCGCCAAACTCAGCATCCTTGTTTTTTACATAGGTAAATATCTGGTATAAGTTGTTGGAATGCAACGAATGTGTATCATAATTAACCTGTGTTGTATGGGCGTAAAACTTCGCATCAATGATGAGAACTTTTTTACCATAGGATAATGTTATATCACTTTGCATTATTGGTAACATAGTTCCAATACCGTCGTCTAATGCCCACGGAATTTGTGAAGCACGTACTTTTAAAATAGGTACCTCTTTAATGTAATACTCCAGAATAAATTTTTCATACAGTCGACACATTATTTGTTCCTTAACAAAAGATGCCAGTTTATATGCACCTTTATCGGTAGTTAGCAACATACCCTCTATAATAAGTTGGCAGATGCTTATAAGCATTCTATAACTCTGGTTGTTACGTTGAAAGCGAATAGAGGACCATCGAATCATGGTAGGTTCAATTGTATCCACGTTTGAAAAAACAGCATTTCCTTTTTCAAATCATTCTTATGGGTAATATCAACATCTGAATGATTTAATAATAACAATACTGTGGTCTTTAAAACCTGATTAAGCAAATTGTTCTCTGATAGCTCATCAAACTCACAAGTCAAAATTCGTTTTCGTGCTATCTTATTTTTGATGGTCCCAGCTATATCAACTTTGCCACGTATCACGCCCAGATCCTCTTTTTGATCTAGATATTCACGATACAAACCTTGTTTTAACTGTAGTCCGATACCTTTGGCAAGGATTGCTGAAAAGAGGTTATGGATATCATCAAAAGACTCTTTAGCGACATCTTCAAAGTTTGCATGGTTCAATGTCGAAAAAGCATAGGACAGCATATAATAAATATTTTTTATGTATGTGTTTTTTTCCTTAATCATTGAAATACACCATGCAGAATGTTTTCCCAACGCTGATACTTGGTAGTATCATCAAACCAGTATTCGTTAAGCATTGGAAGAATATCGTAATCAACAACAGAACGGATCCATACGTCGCTACAAGCATCCTTTCCACAAAAATAGCTGTGACCAATGCAAAATCCCTTGCCCAAAGATTTATCAAAAGTAATTTCTTTATTCAGTTCTTTTACTTTAGAAATCAGCTCATTAAATGTTTCATTCTTTAGGTTGTTTTGATATTTGATGTAGCCATCTGATTCAAAACCTGGTTCCATTTCAAAGAAACTGAATCGACGGCGAAGCGCATAATCAATCATTGCAAGGCTTCTATCTGCGGTGTTCATCATACCAATAATGTACAGATTCTCTGGAACAGTGAATGCAAGCCCATTATAAGCAAGTGTTGCTTTTGAACCTCTATAATCACGTTCAATTAGCATTAACAATTCTCCAAATATTTTGCTCATATTACCTCTACTGATTTCATCAATTATAAAGAAATGATCTTTATCCGGCTGATTTTCTGCCTTCTGGCAAAAACGATAAAAAATGCCATACTTTAACTCAAAACCATCTTCAACAGGCTTATACCCCATTATAAAATCTTCGTATGAATAGTTTTGATGAAATTGTACGAACTCAACCCTTCTTTCATCTTTTTCTTCCATTAAAGCATATGCAATACGTTTTGCGGCAAATGTTTTACCAACACCTGGTGCACCCTGCAAAATAATATTCTTTTTGTTTTTTAATACTGCAGTGAGTACGTCATAACGATGCTCCGTCATATAGACTTCGAATAAAAAGTCTTCTTTCGTATACTTCTCATAAACTTTTAAAGGACCCTCAACGAAAAGTTTAATATGTGAAAGATCAACCAAATCAAGTGCAGCCTTAAGTTCGTCTCGCAACTTCCATGTGTAAACACCCTTTTCATCTTTATTAGCCCAACGCCCAACATACAAAATTGGCCACCAGCGTGAATTTTCTTCACCTCTGTTCATAACAGGACAACCTGTTTTTTCAGCCACACGTCGTGCCAGACTTGATGATCCACTGTTATAAAAGTTATGTGTTTCACCATATTTGATAGCAAGTTGGCTACACGTAGCTTGACCTCCGTAGTCTTTCATACGTTTCATGATTTCCAAGCTACCCCTATTAAATACTTGAGAATCATTAAGAAGCTCTACCCACATATCCACAGAAATCTCTGGTGAATAATCAGATGGAAACCAATCTAGGTGTTTATCTACTGGCTGTGAGTAGAATCGACTAATATAAAAACCTACATCTATTGTCAGCGTTTTGAATTCAGGATCATGATAATACTCTTCTGAAGCTTGTGCTTGAAAAAGATTAAGAAGTTCTTTGTCTTCCTTTATTTCCGCACAGATTTCATCATACATAGTATAGAAATTCTTCAAATTGTCTGTGTAGGCACCCTTCTTGAAGGCATATTTACTTACAAGCTTATTTGCTACCGTCTTTACTTCACCATACTTATAGATATAATACTTATCTGGGAAACGTAGCCATAGATAAGTACTTATCGCATTCTCAGTTTGATAATGTTGTCCCAAATCCTTACTATGTTTTTCGAGTAATGCTGAGGCTGTGTCCTTAAATGCCATAATTCTATTCACAACATTCTCACTTTCATCAAACAAAGCGATAAACATAGCTCTTACTTCTTCTGGTGTAGTTTTTGCAAATTCCACAATCATCTTTGCGGGGTAGTTATTCATGGATGCAAGCAAGTTACTGGTCTTAGCCAGTGCACGAACAAGCATACCTGTAAAATCAGGCGCATTAACATCCCAATTGTCTTGAAAATTCTTTACAGCCTCCCATTTATATTTCTCATTTTCCCATTGCGTGGATATAAATTTCCGCTTATATTCTTCAAGAACTTTTTGTAAACAAAGCTTATCAAACATGGTCTCCTCCGTATACTTTATATTTTTTGATAATCATCGACAACGTTGGTGTCATGACAACTATTACCTCTCATATCTTTAAAGAGCGCCTGTGCATTTTGTTCTACTTAGGTCAACACAATACCATTACATCTTTGCACGCCATTCATCATTTATTTCTAACAGCGCATCATCCAAATACGTCAACGCCTTTTCAACCAAATCCTCAGACACACCATAATACGCCTCTGCAATACCACCGGTTATGGCTGCAAGAGTATCACTATCACCCCCAATAGATATGGCCTTTCTAATAGCATCTTCATAAGATTCTGCTTCAAGAAATACTTGTATCGCTTGTGGCACAGTCTCTTGACAGGTCTCATTGAACTGATAAGAATCACGTATCTCATCAAGTGTAAAATCCAGTGGATAATAGTGATCTTTAATATACTTTCTGATTTGTTTTTTATCTTGCCCGGTTCTTGCTAAGTAAGCTGCCATTGCGGCTGCTTCGGCACCTTTTAGACCTTCTTCGTGGTTGTGGCTAATTTCTGTAATCGCTTTTGAGAGCAACTTTACATCCTCTATGGATTTGGCCACTTTGCTTACTGGGCTTATCCTCATAGCTGCGCCATTACCATAGCTTCCATATGGCAGTTGATCTTCATCAAAGATCCACTGCCCAAAGTTACTTCCATAGCCACAATCCGGATAGTTTCTGCCAATGGTTTGCATATAATTGATCGTATTTGCTGATAACCTATCCAGATAGAATCTATCATATCTATTACTCGATGCTTCAAATGCGACTTCTTTATCTGTTTCCATAATCGCTTTAGCAACAGCCAGTGTCATTATAGAATCATCAGTGACAAAACAGTCTTTTGTGAAAAGTTCAAACTCTGTTGATCGATGGTTGTTAAATTCAAAACGTGAACCTACGATGTCTCCAATTATTGCTCCAATCATTGATTACCGCCTTTTCCTGCTTTCAAAGTCTTTATCGATTCTATCTTTCCACTGGTCATCAATCGTGCGCTTAGAACGAACCATACTTACGGTTTCACTGATCACTTCATAATTAAGCATCGTACCTTCACTGTCTGCATGGTAGTTAGCCGCTCTGTCTTTGTCTATGCCAAACCGTCCTGCAGTCTCCATAGCATCAATGTTGGCTCCAAGGAAGATGAATTCCCATCCGTACTTTTTCTTTTGACGCTTGATCATCTTTTTAATCTGATCATATGAATATTCAACACTTGCATTTTCCATACCATCGGTGATGATTACGAACATCACTTTTTCTGCCCGTTCATCCTCAGCTGCATATTTTTGTATATTGCCCATCTTATGAATCGTCTTTCCAATGGCATCAAGTAGTGCCGTTGTTCCTCTGACATAATACTCTTTCTCTGTAATCGGCTTTATCTTATGAAGATTAAACCGATCGTGTAGCAATTCATATTTGTCATCAAAGAGAACGGTGGTGATATTGGCTTCACCCGCTTCTGCTTTCTGTTTTGTTAATACACTGTTGAAACCACCTATCGTATCGCTTTCTAGTCCACCCATTGAACCACTTCGGTCAAGTACAAATACCAATTCTGTTAATCCTTTTTTCATGTTGTATCCTCCAATCGTTTTAATGATTTAAGGATACAACTTTTATCATGGCAAAAGGTAACTTGTCAGTTGACTTTTAAGTTATAACTTCTACACGCCTAATAGATTTTGATCATATTCAAATAGGACAGCATTGATCTCATATATGTTATAGTTTTTTGACTCAAAGAAAAAACTCATAATCAAATCAAATCGATTGCTACTAGACAGTGCATAACCTGACTTTAGCAGTAAGTCCTTTGCTTCGTCTAGATTAAGCTGTAAGGCTATGGCAAAGGCCAGTACCGTTTGTTTGGTTGGGTTGTAGTGACTGTTATTTCTGATTTTTGAAAACGTTTGTTTTGTGACGTTGGCTTTCTTGTATACTTCAGGGTCTTTTAGTCCTCTTTCATCAATAATTCTCAAGAGTGTTTCAGAGAATGTTTCATCTAGATGGCTAAAAACATCATCCAGGGATTTTTTCTTTGGCTTAACCAGCGCCATGGTTTCGTTACGCATTGGCTCAGAAAAAACTTCATCATAGACCAGATAGTCCCTATTCTCCAGTATTAGATTTCTCCTTGGAAGCATGTGTTCATCGATGTAATGGTCATCGATATATGCCTCAACAGATGAAAAGAGATCCTCTGATAGTTGATAGGATGCCTTATCAAAGACAACCAAGTAAATGGTCATCTCATTAAAAAGTAGAAATTCTCCGATTGAACGAACGGCAATGTTTAACGCAACATCTTTTGGACAACCATAGGATCCTGATGATATCAGCGGAAAGGCAACACTTTCAAACCCATGTTTTTTTGCCAATTCAAGGGCATTCCTATAAGCACTTCTTAAGATGTCTTCATCCTGGCCATTTCCACTATTCCAGACCGGTCCAACGGTGTGAATGATATGTCCTGCTGGAAGCTTAAAAGCTTTCGTCAAGACACACTGACCCAGTGCTAGTTCGCCGAGCTTTGCTGTTAATTCTCTTAAACTTGGTCCCTCAATCTTATGAATGGCACCATCAACGCCTGCCGTTCCGAACAATTTACTATTTGTCGGATTTACAATGGCATCCACGTGCATTTTTGTAATATCGTTTCTTACGATTTCAAATGGCATGTCATCACCTATTTCTTATGAATTCAATCTCTGAGGATTACTGTTTTGGTTTTAATGATATTTGGTGGTCGTTTAATAGAACTTAACCTCATATTCGTTCGGATTAAAAAGATTTGCCATCGTCGTCCCTATAATTTTCTGTACATTCTCATTAGCTCTTTCAAGCAACCCATTATCTATTGCAGATTCCTCTGCTTTTTTCTTTACTTCAACTAGACCCAGGTTCATATCTTCAAAAGTGAATGCCACAAATGGACTGTATTCCTGATCAAATACGATCAAACTATCTTGATCAACTTCAGAACTTAATATTTCTGCATCCGGCAACTCCACGAAAATCGTCTTGTTAATTTCATTAACCGTTACTTTTATCTCATTAAAGTTTATACCGGCTTTAATAAGCCCATCATAGCTATACATGACCATGCTTGATGTGAATGGGAGATTGAATCCAACAACCTTTTTGCTTGGTTTCTCAGTCGTTTGAGCAATTGTATAACCATACTCTGCTGTTGCCAACTCTCCAATATCATTTATAGTTCCCTGAATATCTGTTGTAAATACTTCAGTTTTTTTATTACCATCCGCATAGAATGAAAATCCAATATATCCTATAACAGCAATAATTACTATTTTAAAAAGCGCTTTTAACATAGTGTTAATTCTCTTCATCTTATTTTTCTCCCTTGTATTATAGGTTGGTTTTTATTATAAATTATTGCATTTGGTCAATCAATTCATCCAACTGATATTTTAAGTCTTCTACCTCCTTATCAAGCCCTACATCTTTTGCATTCGGATTACCTTCAGCAATGACGCCGATATTGTCAATACTTGTATATACTATCTCAACAACCGGAATTTCATACTTTTCTTTAACCTTTTCAAGGAACTTTGTTCCGAACAACCCAGATCCATCTTCTTTAACAGTCATCGTTGTTGTTCCCTCAAATGTTCCATAGACAGTAAAAGTGTCCCCAACTGCAATAATTGGCTCACCTACCTTACGACCATCTTTAAGTTCCAGTACATCTTCTCTACCAATCATGACTGCTGCCAATCTATCCTGCATCATCAAAAGACCTTTTTCGATACCTAACACTTCAATATCTATAGCCAGTTGCTGTCCCTTATAAGATTTAGGATAAAGTATTAGTTCATTAAAAGCTATTGATTGACACTGATTTATGTATTCTTGCCTTCTATACAATTCATCCGTTTTTGCCCGTTTATCTCTATACGTTATATAGCCATTAATCGCTTTTTCTAGAGTCTTATATTTTTCGACTTGACCTTGTGCTGTATCTTCCAACTCTGTAAAGATTCTAATCGCATGCATCATCGTCATCAAGTCATCGACACTGGGTTCATTCTTAGTGTATGTAATCCGCGCGATAAGTTGATTAACAATGTCAACCTTTGTATTTTGAAGCAGTTCATGGACATTTCCCACCTCATCTGTTACCTGACTCTTTTGTTTATCTGAAAGTTTCGTGTAGATATACTCTGCATCCTCAATTCCTTCAGCATCCTCCGGAGCGATATTTTGAAGTGCATTAAGCGCACCAATCGCTCTGTTTACAATATAAGTATCATATGCTTCCTCAGCATCTAGAAGTTCTCCAAAATTGGCTACTAGGCTAGCCTGTACATTTGTCAACTTATCATATTCAGTTCGAGCAAAATCAATTTCTTCCTTACTTTCATCGTTTACAGGACCGATCTTTGTTATTAATACATCTACTTCATTCGCCAAAATAGTATTGTAAGCTAACTCAGCTTTCTCAAGATTAGAAATATTGGAGACAGCTTTCTTATCTTTTTCAGATAGTTGCTCATATGCTACTCTTGCTTCTTGAATCAGAGAATAACTTTCTTCAGTCACACTACCTAAATTTGAAATAGTTTCTTCAACTGCTTTTGTTTCTTCACTTTTGCAAGCAGTCAACAATATAATTAAGCCTATTAGAACCATCCAACTTAATACCTTATTCATAGTCTTCCTCCATACCCTCATAAAATAATAAATTTTTGTCACTTTTACAATCTCATCCGTTGTAAGTGCATCAATAAAGCTTGTTTTATCTTCAGTTAAATCAAGATCCACACCCTTCTTATCATCTTTTACATTCATGGACCATTTTTAATAATTCCTTTAATATTGCTATTTGTTTGCTAAGGCTTATAAATGGTAGTATGTCTTATACTCTTTTCAATGCCCCATTAGACGCGTCTATCTCTATTATATTATATATTTTACATAAATGGTTTAGAAAATCTGTCGCTAATACTTGATCTGATGTTCCTTTTTTTATATCTACAATATCACGAAGAATTTGCACAGCAATATTATCTTGAAAGTACCTATGTAGCCCTGAACTCCAAACTGGAATTTTGGGGTTTTTACTATTAAAATGATAATTCCAAAATAGCATTTTATGAGTCTCATCTTCTGAAATTTTTAGTTTATATTTGGACGACGTTGAAACATATCCTTCCTCATTATTATCACCTTCATAAGTGTCATCAACAAGAAATACAGCAAATATATATCTTTCACGTTCTGTACTTCCTGGATTCCTCGTTGTTAAGACACACAGACTATTACTTTCAACCCGATGTAATTTCATTCGCTCGCCTTTACGTTCACCCTTTTGAACAACTCCAGCAAGCGCTTTCCACTTATTAAGCATCTGGCTCTCATAACAAACAAATTCGCCATTTTTATGTTTTTCATCTAAGTCCTTACGAGATATTTTACCATTAAGATAATCAAAGCAAGCCGAATCATGAGAACTACACCAAGTCCTGTGTTCTACTACAATATTGTTTTTGATGACTAAGTCACTACATACACCGTCATAGCCAACCTGTTTTTTGGACTTTCCACCATCACAAAAGTTGCATTTGAATGCAATATTTGCTCTATCCATTTTTTTATAACTTTTTTCTTGTTTTTTGTTTCCACTGGTTCGCTTCATCATAGCTACATCTTCAGCTGCTTTTCTTGCCTTAGTCTCAATTCTTATCTTTTCTTTTTCTTTCTTCGATGAATCAACAAATGTATTAAAATTAACATCATCAGCCCTTAAATAGGGACCAAAAGCTTCCGGTAACTTGAATTTCTTTTCTCCATCAGAAAAAGACACAGTAATTATACAATCATCGGCATTAATAATCGTTCCTTGGCCAAATGTCTTGTGTGTTACTTTTTGACCTAAAATATCCATTTTCGAATCCTCCTATGTATATATTCAAGTTTTATTTATTGGCTCCTTGGCATAATATTTTTTTGATCTTATCTTATTTTATATTTTATTAAAGTACCATCACTATATTTAGTTTAACCTTATCTAGGATTGATATCAAGGTTTTTGGTAACCTTACTGAAAAATGAGGCACCCAATTATTCTTCTATAATTCAGCCATACTTTACTAGGATAATCCATGTTAATATATTCTGTTCATAAAAAAACTAATGGAGTAGCCCTAGTGACCACTCCATTATTGTTAATGATATATACGTCTTTTAAGCGCCATTCATACAGGAATCTCTGACAATCTTTTTATGAGATGCCTGCGCTTTTATGAAGCCTTGTGACCTCATTATAGTGTTTACCGTCTGGCATATGATAAATCATCGAGTTAGGATTACCTATAATAAGTCCCCACAAACCTTTATTATTTTCTCTTGCTTGCACTTGAGCTTTCATTAATCGCTCTGCATGTTTTACGACTTTCGTGACTTGCTTATCAATTGGGCTTAACAAAAAATATTATAAAGTCTGTTCTACATCTGAAATGCAGTTATCCAATAGCAAATCGCTGCTATTAATGATAGTGGTGTCATAACATACTTTTCTTTCTTGCTTTTGGATGTGAGATTCATAATCGTATTTAAAGACAGATAAATAGCAAAAAAGTAGCAAATGTATTGGGTGATCTTAATAGAAAATAGTAGAGGAATAAACCCTCCCGCCTGTAAAACAATCAACATGGCAAAAAGCTGAATAGCAACTGATACAAATGCCATGATTCTATATTTACTCGGTAAAATTTTGTATTGCCCACCCATCTTAAATTCTCCTAAAGGTAGACCAAAAGCTACAAGAAGGGTCATAATCGCTATACCAAAAAATAATAATGCACCAATAATTGCAAACATACTTCTATATCCTTTCATAAGTTTTACTAAAATCTAGTGTTTCTGCACGTTTTACTCAAGTTCATATGGTGTAACCTGGTAAACGTAGTAATTTAACCAGTTGGCATATAACAAGTGGGCATGACTGCGCCAGGTGTTGACCGGCTTGTTATGGTCATCGTCACCCGGGAAATAATTGATGGGCATCTTGATGGGCAGATTCTTTTTCTTATCTCTCATATATTCCTGATTCAAGGTCTCTGCCTCATATTCCGAATGGCCGGTCACGAATATTTGCTTATTATCTACGGATTTGACAATGTAGACACCTGCATCATCGGATTCAGCCAGAAGTTCTAAGAATTCATTTTCTATAATTGGTGCTTTGTGAATACTGGTATGCCTTGAATGCGGTACCAAAAATTCATCGTTAAAGCCTCTAAGTAAAGGTGAATGTGATTTGACAACTTTGTGGTTGAATATACCAAACATTTTTTCGTCTAAGTCATACTTACCAATACCATAATGGTAGTATAAGCCCGCTTGAGCACCCCAACATATGTGAAATGTTGAAGTGACATTGGTTTTTGTCCACTCCATAATCTGTGTCAACTCGTCCCAATAGGTGACTTCTTCAAAAGGCATTTGTTCTATTGGTGCACCTGTTATAATCATACCATCATATTTATGTCCTTTTATTTCCTTAAAAGTTGTATAAAAAGCAATCAGATGGTCTGTAGATGTATTTTTCGACTGATGGGTCTCCGGTACCAATAGGGTTATTTCTACTTGCAAAGGCGAATTACTTAATAGCCTTAGTAAGTGTCTTTCCGTTTGGTCTTTTAGAGGCATCAAATTCATAATCACAATCTTAAGGGGACGAATATCCTGTGTATGGGCTCTATTCTCATCCATGACAAATATGTTTTCATCCAGCAACTCTTGTTTTGCTGGTAAATCATTATTAATCTTAATAGGCATTTTTTCACCGACTTTCTATTTATTCAAACGTACTCTATGGATTATAGTATACATTTTATTTTTAAATTGGTAAAGGCAAAAAACGGGGACTGTTACGCACAGTCCCTATTGGCTCAATTTATTTTCCTATTTGATCAGGTTGGTCAATGGCTTCGTGAATCGCATATCCGGGTGGTACCATCGGGTATACATTACTCTCTGTTGCTACTCTACAGTTAATAACGGAGACTTTATTGGAGCTGAAAGCTTTTTCGATGACTTCATCAATCTGATCCACTGTATCAATGACAAAGCCTTCTGCGCCAAGTGATTTTGCAAATCCTACGTATTCAATATCTTCACCAAGATCTGTTGAGGAGAAACGATCTTCATAAAAGAGATTTTGCCATTGTCTTACCATGCCTAGAGCATTGTTGTTCATAACGAATATCTTTATCGGTAATTTATGTTTTACCGCTGTAATGATTTCATTAAAATTCATTTTGAAGGAACCATCACCGGTAATCATGACAACACGATCTTTTTTATTAGCAAACTGAGCACCCATTGCTGCACCAAGTCCATACCCCATAGTACCTAACCCTCCCGAAGTCAGGAACCTGTTCGGGAACATAAAAGGATAATGTTGTGCTGTCCACATCTGATGTTGTCCAACATCGGTGGTGACGATATCTGTTGATTTACAGTGTGCAGCAATACGCTTTAGCATATGAGGTACGTTCACAGTCTCATAATTGACCTGATGACCAAATTCCTTCTTCATATAGGCAACATGCTCAACCCATTCAGGCGCAGCTTTATCTGTTACCACATCATTGAGCATCGTAAGAATCGTTTCTATATCCCCAATGACATGCTCATGCACAACAATGTTCTTGTTGATTTCAGCCGGATCTACATCAAAATGTACAATAGTTGCCTCTTTAGCAAACTTATGCTCGTTACCTACAACTCTATCTGAGAACCTAGCCCCAATAACCATCAGTAAATCACATTCATTAATAAGTCTATTCGACGTTAATGATCCATGCATACCGATGTTACCTGTATACATTGGATGATCATAAGGAGTTGCACCAATGCCCATAAGCGTATTGGCTACTGCACTTTTTGTCTTGTCCACAAAAGTCATTAAGGCTTCACTTGCGCCGGCTCTTATAACACCACCACCTGCGATAATCATCGGTCGTTTTGCTTTGTTAATGATCTCTACGAGTCTCTCCGGAATATGAACGTTCTGAGGTTTATCATATGCTTTTGGCTCTTTTCTCGTATACTCCGTCGTCATGGTTGTGATGTCTTTAGGAATATCAATTAAGACAGGTCCCGGTCGTCCGGATTTTGCAATATAGAAGGCTTCTCGTATAACATCTGCAAGGATATTAACATCTTTTACCATATAGTTATGTTTTGTAATCGGAAAGGTAATACCCTGAATGTCCACTTCTTGAAAACTGTCTTTTCCAAGCATAGGTATACTTACGTTACCGGTAATGGCAACCATCGGCACTGAGTCCATATAAGCGGTGGCGATGCCTGTTACCAGATTGGTAGCACCAGGACCTGATGTTGCAAGACAGACGCCGACCTTGCCTGTTGATCTGGCATAGCCGTCTGCTGCATGAGAAGCACCTTGCTCATGAGAAGTTAGTATATGCGTTATATGTTCCCTACTTTTGAACAGTTCATCATATATATTGATTGTTGACGCACCAGGATAGCCAAATAAATAATCTACCCCTTGTTCTTTAAGACATTCTACTACGATCTGCGCACCATTTAATTTCATATTGATTACTCCTTCCAATCTCTATTCTATTTTAACTGTAACATAAATGGCTAAAGTGTCTAAACTAAGTTTTCTAAAATGCTTAAACTATATAGCTTTTATTCCTTAACCTTAGATTTAATATAAAAAAACCCATACATCCTATCATTTAGGACGAAGGGTTGCTCCGCGGTACCACCTAATTTTGCTTACGCACACTCAAATAATACGAGATATAATCTGATATTATCGCCCCCGTAACGGTGGGCTACCGACGAAGCCTACTCTCCTAAGATTTCAGTTCACTGCTCCAAGGCTACATTCCTACAAATCTTCACGAGAGCTTCCCAGCATCGCCCTCTCTCTTTGCTTCCGATTATATAGTACTCTTCCTCTTCATTGCATTTTTTATTATTCTAATGGATTTACAAACCCTTGTCAAGTATTGTTATTTTTTTCACCGATAAACTGACGCGTTGAATCGATAAAATCATTTTTTCGTTGTCATGCCATACAATTTTTAGTATACTTTATGCAACTAGTCATTAATTAAAGGAGGCTTATATGCTTACAAGAAATTCTGCTCTCGAACTGTTAAAAGAACATGTCACCTCTGAAAGCCTGATTAAGCACTGTATGGCAGTTGAAGGTTCCATGCGTGCTTATGCTTCATTATATGATGAAGATGTGGAATTGTGGGGGCTCACAGGTCTACTACATGATATTGATTTTGACAAGCATCCCGAAGAACATCCTATGCATGCTCGTGACTATCTTTCAAACCTTGATTTACCTGAATCTTCATTGACGGCTATTGAGGAACACGGTAAGTTGGATTTAGAGACACGTGATACTTTGATATCAAAAACCCTTTTCGCTGTTGATAGTCTATCTTCCTTTATTCTCGCTTATGTACATGTAAGGCCGGATAAAAGTTTTGATGGTATTCCACTGAAATCCATTAAAAAGAAATTCAAAGATAAAGCTTTTGCTAGAGCTGTCAATCGCGACTTAATAATTAAAGGTGCAGATGATTTAGGTGTCAATCTGGACACCCACATGGAAAATGTCATTCAAGGTATTGTCGAGTGGGAACATGAGCTGAATAAAATGGGATTTAGTTTGGTTTAAAAGAAGTAGATTCGTATTTCGAATCTACTTCTTTTTTTGAAATAAATATGATTTGGTTAAATGAAATCTAATATATTATTTGATGGAACCTGCAACCATACCCTTAATGATGTGTTTTTGGGCAAAGAGGAAACCAACGATAATCGGTGCTGCTGCCATGAGTACCGCTGTCATGATAAGGTCCCATTTCTTAACAAAGGATCCCGCAAAAGCCCTTATGGCTAGTGGTATGGTT
>PGZS01000243.1 GCA_002841435.1 Firmicutes bacterium HGW-Firmicutes-3
AGTATGAATCAAAGCATCCGTCACATTCTTCATCACTGAAAAATGTGGAAACAGATTAAAGTCTTGAAAAACAAGACCAAAATAGCTACGAATCTTTTTTAGCTCCGCTCCTGTAACCTTATGGGGCATGCCATCCTTATCTGTCTTAAAAGCTGATTCACCCAAATAAATAATATCACCTGCATCAATGGACTCTAGCATGGTTGCGCATCTAAGTAAAGTTGACTTACCTGAGCCAGATGGACCGATAATGGCCACAACTTCCCCTTGCTCAACTTTTAGAGATATGTTCTTAATGACTTGAAGGTCACCAAAGCTTTTCTTAAGCGCTCTTATTTCAAGTAAACTCATATGATGACCCCCCTATCTGTAATAACTTAATTTGTTTTCAATTTTTTCCATAACAGTTGCCACCACAAAATTAAAGACATAATAGAAGACACCTGCCGCCACATAAGGCATCATATTTGCCTGTGCTGATGCCACTGCCCTAGCTACCGTAAACATTTCTGTAACCGATATGACATAGGCAAGAGAGGTATCTTTAACTAAGGTAATTACCTCATTGGTAATGGAGGGAATGATACGCCTTATGACTTGTGGCATGATGATTCTAAAGAAAGTCTGTGCTTTGGAATAACCAAGAATCTTTGCCGCTTCATATTGACCGACTGACATGGATTCTATACCACCTCTATAGATTTCTGCAAAATAAGCAGCATAATTTAGAGCAAATCCGATGATGACCGCATAGAATCTATAGCCTCTTGGCATGATAAGGCCAAATATATAAAAGGGTCCAAAATAGACCACCATCAATTGAAGCATCAAGGGTGTACCACGCATAAAAGAAATGTAAACCTTAACAAGATTCCTGAGTATGGGATTTTTTGACATTCTACCGAGTGCCACAATCAACCCTAAAGGAAGTGAGAGCACCAACGTCAAAGCAAATATTTGAATAGAGACGATCATACCGTCACTTAGATTTGATAACAAGGTTAGTAAATCCAAAACACCCTCCTAATATACCACTTCATCGTAAACATTCAGATGTCTATTTACCAATGGTTGTAACGTCTTCACCAAACCACTTCATGGATACAGACTCTAATGTACCGTCTGCTGCCATAGCTTCAAGGGTATCTTGCACTTGATCTCTTAGACTATCATTTCCAAGTAAGAACCCAACACCATAAGACTCTGCTGCTAGTGCTTCTTCAAGGACAACAAATGCACTGCCTCTTTTTTCAATCTGATATCTCGCAACAATCTCATCCATAACAACCGCATCCACTGCACCGGATTCAAGATCCATCAATGCCATGTTATAATCTGCAGCCTTAAGATAATCACTAAATGTTGCTACCAAGTCCTCAACTTCACCCAGTGCCGCTTCAGCACTTGAATCTGCTTGAACAACAACTGCCTTATCCGTCAAATCCGCTAAAGTCTCTATACCGGATCCCTCTTTTACAACAAACACTTGGTTATTGGCCATGTATGCATCTGTCCAAGTATACTTTTCTTCACGACCATTGATGGTAAAACCGTTCCATACACAATCTATATTCTTTGATTCTAGTTCCATGTCTTTGGAATCCCAAGCGATTGGTTGTAAAACAAGCTCTTTGCCTAATCGCTCAGCAACAATCGCCGCAAGTTCAAGGTCAAAACCTGTAAATTCTCCATCATCACCTACAAAACCCATAGGTGGAAAATCTTGGTCAAACCCAACTACTAAGGTCTCTTTTGCCACCGTGTCTTGCTCATAAGTATCCTCTGTAGGTGTTGTCTTAGCGCATGCACCTAAAGTCAGTGCCATTGCAAATATTATCATAGTTAAAATTATTTTTTTCATTTTTATTTTCTCCTTCTTATTTTTTCTGCCTCACTATGTTACCACACTAGCACAATGAAGTAAATATCCCATGTCAATAAAACCCTTAACCTTTAACAACTTAACGCGTTAAGTATTTAACGATTATTTTGACATTATACACGACCTTCTTCACTTTTTGTTGGTCCCATTAAAAGCTTATAGGCCTTAAGGCGAATACTAAGAAGTACACATTTGGGATCTCGAATAATTTCATACAAATCCGGGTGCTTTTCTAGTAATAATTTTTTTCCTTCTTCAGACTTTTCTTTATCTACCGCCTCACAATAACCTTCAAATGTTACAGATATGATTTCATTTTTAGATGCCTTGCCCAAACTTTGCCTGTTATCT
>PGZS01000244.1 GCA_002841435.1 Firmicutes bacterium HGW-Firmicutes-3
TGCGACATCATAAGTGCGGTCTAGTTTTTGGATACTCCCGTCCGGATATACCGCAAACCCTCTCGCTGTTACAAGTATTTCTGTGCCGGCCTTATAAACGGTTTTCTTATCAGTTAAAAAGCTGGTTGTTTCGACATCTTCTTTTAGTTCCATCACTTGACCGATTTTAACTTTCATTTGGTTCTCCTTTTTGTTCTAAAATATTAAATTCACTTCTAATTAACCTTCCAATGATATTTTCTGGGTCGTCTGCTAATTTTTTGAAGTCAATGTCGTAATGTTTTGCAATATCAATCAAGCGTTTTACAGATTCGATTGCTTCCCATAATATTTTTGTTAAATCGCCGCTTTCTGTTTCGTTAAGTTTTTGAATAGTCATATCTGGGAAAATAACTAGATTTCGAACTACCAAGAGCACTTTAGAATTTACTATATAAACCTCGTCTAAATTTCCTCTGTAGGCGCTTGCGTAGATTCTTTTTGTTTGTATCAATTCAACGATCCTTTTCTTGCAATCGTCGTTCATGCGACTCTCCTTTCTACTCACTCGCAACCAATGCCAGTGCTGGCTTCAATTTATTGACAAAATAGATCTGCCCTTTGCCTGTAATCTTTGGCGTAATGCTCAAGCTTACAAATCCGCTGGAATGGGCTACTGCTGTTTCTTTTATTATGAACAATCCCATTTCCATACTCCGCTGAGTTGGCTTATTGTAATCAGTGCCTTTCCGCTTAATCAGGTATCCGTTTTCTCTCAGCCATGCGTAAAACCGCTTTTCACCAGTATCGACGCCGTTTTGCTTGAGGATCTTGGCCATTTCGCCAACTAAGATGGTGCCGGTGCTTGCCGATACCGAATCAGCGAATATTCCTTTTGGGATAAGCTCTTTGATTTGACGATCCTGGTCTTCAATTACTTTATTAGATTCCAGAACAGCCAGGGCGAGAAGGTACTTCCCCTCTGGGATCGTCGCAGATTTTATGGATTCTTCCATTTTGTTGAAGGCTTCGATAAATTTTAATTTCCAGCCCAATGCTTTAGCGCCAGTGAAGCCCATGGCTAGGAGGGAGAATCCGTCTCGAGTTAGGAGGTATTCTGGATAAGATTTACCCGTCCCAGCCTTATAGCTGGATTCAATGAAATAGTCGTTGGTCAGGGCGGAATTTTCCGCTGTGATATTTCTGATTGATTCGAGCACGTCCTTATGCTGCTTTTCAAATCTTTCCGCAACCACCCGGCTGCTGACCATTAGTTTTCCGTTTTTGTTTTCAATGTTGATTAAATCGTTCATGGTTCTCCTTTCTAAGTTACTCAACTCTAAACATCACTTCATGACCAGTGTTTTCTTTGATAAGTAACTTTTTACATTCATCTACAGTCATGTTGTTGTCCAATGCTGACTGGATCACTTCCACCAGCTTGTTGCCATCAAGATAAGCCCATATTTTTTTCTGTTTCCGTTTCATCGGTTCCTCCTTTCTAGCTTGCTTTTGGTTTTTTAGCTTGATTTTCCGTGGTGGAAAGTTCGTCGCTAAAAAAAACTAATTCAATCGGTTCTCCGAGTTTATCGGCTATTATTTTAGCTTCATCAATCGTGATTCTAATACTGCCACTTTCCTTTTTATAGTAAGCCGCCTCTGTTTTCAAACCCAACGCCGCCGCCATATCCATCGCCGATATTTTTTTGCTCGTTCTAATTTCTCTTAAATTTCTCACTTAATCACCTCGTTTCTTATTTTTCGTATTTTCCATCATGGAATATTTATAAACTCATTATACTTTCCACCATGGATAATGTCAACGCTTTTTTTAAAATATTTTTTCCACATTGGATACATCCGTTGTTTTTCCATATTGGATAGAATATAATGTACAAATCAGGGGGTTTCGCACATGAATAGAATAAAAGAACTAAGAATAAAAAAAGGAATTACACAAGCCGAACTTGCTAAGAAAATCGGTGTACAAGGTGCTGCTATTTCGAAATATGAAAACGAGCAACTTCAAATATCAAACGAGGTTTTGAAGTCATTGGCTTTAATATTTGAGGTATCCATCGATTATATTCTTTGTCTAACCGACGACCCCATCCCTTCCCGTGACGTCAACCAGGATCTTTACGACGAACACGATTACGCAAAAGAACTGGAAGCACTGCTGGACGACGAACCGCTTCGAACAGAATTTCAGGATTACGACGAATGGTCCGAAGAAGAAAAAAGAAATCTT
>PGZS01000039.1 GCA_002841435.1 Firmicutes bacterium HGW-Firmicutes-3
GAGAATCTAAAAAAAGACCAAGAATTTTCCGGAACCGTTAAGAAATTAATGAATTTTGGTGCGTTTATTGACTTAGGTGGCGTGGATGGCTTATTACATGTTAATGAGATGAGCTGGAAGCGTATCAAACATCCTTCAGAAGT
The DNA here is from genome assembly GCA_002841435.1 of Firmicutes bacterium HGW-Firmicutes-3. Lineage (GTDB taxonomy): Bacteria > Bacillota > Clostridia > Lachnospirales > Vallitaleaceae > Petrocella. The sequence continues at coordinate 144 of PGZS01000039.1, forward strand.
TATGAAGGAGGGGGATGTTGTTGAGGTCTATATTAACGAAGTAGATACAAAGAGTCGTAAGATATCTCTAGGACTAAAAAACATTGACAATAATCCATGGGACAATATATTTGACCATTATGGTATCGGTAAAGTCTATGAGGCAGAAGTGGTTAGATTAATGAATTTCGGTGCTTTTGTCAAGTTGAACGACGGTATTGAAGGACTGGTACACATCTCTGAAATCAGTGAAGACCGTATCAATCAACCACAAGATGTGCTGGCAGTTGGTGACAAAGTTAAGGTTAAAGTGCTTAACATTGACAGTGACAAACAAAAGATAGCCCTTAGTATCAAAGAAGCAAAGAATGAACAAGCGGCAGTTGACTTAAAAGCATACACTGATGATCAGGAAGCCACAACAAGTCTTGAAAGTGTATTTGCAAAATTCAAAGATAAATTCAAATAAAGATAAAATTTTTTAAATAGGAATAATCATAAAAGCCATCAAGGCTAGACATCTTGATGGCTTTTGATGATAGTTGAACTTTCACATATTTAACTTTCTAATACCTTATTCATTTGGTGTTTGAGATAGCATACTATCAATCAAATTGCAATGTTCTATGAGTGCTTTTTCCCCATAAGGACTGATACAATAGACAGCGCGTTCAACTTTTTCGTACCAACCATGATGGTTATTATATAAAATTGTCGTGGACTGCTTGACTCCGGACACGTGACGAATATCTTTGGTACTGTGGGGCTGACCATCTTCCAGTGTTTTTAAGATTCTTAAAGAAGCCTCTTTATAGGCGGTGATAATCTTACCTCGACTACCACCAATATTGTAATCCATATGTCTCGCTTCAATTTCTTTGAACAATGTTTCTCTTTTCTTCTTATAGCGTTGTTGACTGCGCTTGATATCCAGTAGTGACGGCTCAAAAACCACAATAATTTTATTGGGATCAAGAGAAGTATCAACATAGATGAGTCCAAGTCCCAGACGCTTAATAAGATAAAGCTTATCTTTGAAGGACTTGCCTCTTTGCATACGCCCTGTTGGCTTTGGAACAGCCAAAAAAACATCGTCGGTTAACCGTTGTCTTTTGGAACCTTGAAGTATAAGTTCTAGGTTCAGAGATGTCTTTAACTCAATGGCCACGATGTTGTCACCGGATTTGGCGATGACATCAATATCTTTGACTTCGCCAAAAACGTCATAGGACTGAGATTGGAAAAAAGCTTTTATAGGCAGATACAGGTCTTTTTCTTCCATAAGATTACTCCGTTCAAGATATTAAAGCCTAAGTGTCACTTGGAAGCGGGTAGGCATTTCATCTAGATTATATCATAATTGTATGCTAATATATACCTTGATACACGACGTAATGATTACAAAGGCGGTAGAAAATGAAGACAATAGATACCTTGAAAAAATTATTGAAAAATCATAACAACCTTGAGGATACATTAAGAACGGTTGTCATGGAAGGGCAATACCATTATTTGGAATTCTTAACGACTAACCTAGTCCTAGAATACCTAACATTTATTGAAGTCATTGGAGAAGAAGAGACGAAGAAATTAATTGAGAAGGACTTACAACTAAAAGAAATGATCAGTAGCATACAAGCATTCATGTCAGAACCTGAAAAATGGGTGAATGCATTGATGGATAAAAAAGAAGATGTATGGACCAGATTAAATATGTTTAGAGATAATTTATCGGATCAAGTGGCCGTATTAGCCGGTTATGATGATCAAATAAAGCAACATGCATATATTCTAAGACGAAAATTCCCAGACACGGACGGCGAAGCCATAGAACAAGACATTTCAGTCGAACAATCAGTTATGGAAATAATGGCGTATTTATTTGAATACGAAGACAATATGACCATCAACAATCGTATTAAGTCCGTATATGGAGAATTACCGGTTCGAATGAGCAAAATCAAGTTTCATGAATGGATCGAACAGGCTCTATTGGGTCTAAAAGGTATTCATAAGAAGGACCTAGACAATTACTTAACCTACATGGAAGAAACCTATGCGCCTGAGTCAATTAAGGGTTATGGTATGGTAATGGAATCTGTCTATGAGGATATAAAAGTGTTTGAAAAGCTTTATAATGATCCTATAGAAGAAATGGAAGTATCTCGTTTATTTGAAGGGATGGAGGGTATCAGGAGACTGCTTGAATCCTGTGTAAGTCTTTATACATATACAACAACTGTAGTTAATAATATGTTGGGAATTCTTAATTGTTTAACTCAGGAAAGCTATGAAGAAAAAAAGGTAATACTCAATAATTTTATAGAAACCATAAAGTATATACATAACAGAAGCCATGAAGAACATATTGTTGATGCATTTTTGGTAAATCAGCTGGACGCCCTTAGTACCGACTTTGAAGATAAGCGTATGGATAATAGTAGGTGGGAGGGTCTGTTAAATGAAATCAAACAAGGATATCCCGATGAAATCATTAAGCTTAATTTGGCAGAGGCATTAGATAATCTTTCAACAGTATATATACTCTTGTCATCAAGTTATTTTGCACCTTTAAAAAGCACATTAGAAGACCTAAGAATAGTTGATACACCGATGTTGATGACCCATGTAGAATTATTTATAGAGCGGTTAGATGCCGTAAGTCAAAAAGATGGTAGATGGCAAAAACGTGCTCGTATTGCCAATCTCCTTAGTGTATTAAATGTTTATCATAAAAGCCCGGAAGAAATAGAAACCTATATTCGGGATGTATTTGAAGGTTGTAGAGATCAGAAAGAGAAAATAGGATCGATGACTTCCATTAGAAGTATGATGTTAGATTAAGCATTAAACAAGACCCATAAGGGATAGAACTCAAGTAAGTTATAGGTTGTATTAAGTCAGTAATTTGATATACTAAAATAAACCAATATGAATATGTGTATGAAGAGGTGGTAGCGTGACTTATATCAACGATATCTTAAAAGATGAAACATTAAGTATTAAAAAAAGACATAGAATTTTAAGGAAAATGGATGCAAAAAAAAGTGTCCATAACTATGTTTTTATTATTCGTATTCAACATGATGATAATATGTTGGAGATGGTCAGTGATAGGGAAGTCAGTAGACTCATTGAACGAAAGAAAGTGTTTGTCATAGCAGGTATTGGTAAAAACAGAGAACATGCTTTTGAGCTGATTGAAAAACTAATGGCATACTTATATAATCATTATCAGATGGTTGACAATCATCTCATGGAAAAGGAGCTTCACATCTTATGGCCGACTTAAAGTATATATTCTCATCCTTACTCGTATCGATTGCTATCGTCGTAGTTTTGTTCATTGGATCTTTGCAGTTGGTTATTTTTAATGATGTCTTATTCAAATGGCATTATGAAACCCATCAGATTACGGAAACAACTAAGATGACAGTACCTGATTTGATGGCAGTAACCGATCAGCTCTTAGAGTATATCAAAGATAATGAAGACCATATGGTAATTGAATCAAGTATAGATGGTGTGAATCAAGAGGTTTTTGGAGAACGGGAAAAAGCCCATATGATTGACGTCAAAAATCTATATATAGGGGCAAGAAATATGCAATGGCTTTCTTTATTCCTGTTAATTTCTTTTATAGGGTATGGAATAATAAAATCAAAAATCATATTATCTGAGATTTTGATGCGTATTAGGTATGTCATGCCTTTCTTGCTAACAATCATGATTGGTATCGGTATATTGTTTGCATTAGACTTTAATAAGTATTTCACTTTATTTCATGAATTGTTTTTTTCTAACGATTTATGGTTGTTAGACCCAAAAACTGATATAATGATTAATATGGTGCCGGAGGTATACTTTTATACGGTTGTCATGATGAGTTTGTTTTTATTTTTAATTGGTATAATCATAACAGTCATAAGTGTGACAGTTATTGGGAAACGTATAAAGGCAGACACGAGGCCGTTAGTGCATATTAAAAGATAAAAGTTGGTGATGGTATGTTAGGGATTGTTTTCATCATTTTGAAAAGCATATTACTGGCACTTTTAGGTTTGGTGCTACTGTTACTTCTATTACTTAACATCATTTTATGGGTGCCGATTCGATATCAAGTATATGGCAGCAAGTATGACGCTATTTTGGCTTATGGTCAAGTGGACTATCTTTTTGGTTTAATACGCCTTCGATTTAGGTATGATGGTGACGGTGTTTGGTATAGGGTTCATATTCTATGGTTTAGGGTGTATGACTCAACCGGCGAAAAAAAGAAAGATATTAAGAATAGAAAAGTTAAGGATACGACCCATTCGAATCGAGACAGTAAAGAGAAAATCATACTTTCTGAAAAACCAATGGAAGAAAAAAAGACGGATGTAAAAGATACAGCCGTGGAAGAAAAAACAGAGCTCAAAGAACCTGTAACTCAAATTAAGGAAAGCAAAACCAAAGAACCTGAATTAGTAAAAAAAGAACCTGGCAAAGAAAAAAAACGTTTCAAATTCTCGAAAATTTCTAAAAGAAAAAAAGATAAAGAAAACAAAGAAAAAAAATCAGAACCATCCGTACTGGAACAAATCAAATCAGGTATAGAATTATTAAGAAGCGATAAACACAAAGGCGTATTAAAATTTGTTTTGGGTAAGGTCTACAAGATGGTCAAATCTATATTACCCAGACATATTGAAGTGGATATTATATTTGGCTTCGATGATCCGGCCACCACAGGACTTGTACTTGGTGGTGTATCTATGTTTTATCCTTGTTATGGAAATACAGTCGTCGTTATACCTAATTTTGAAGAGGTCATGTTTGAAGGTGATCTAAAAATCAGAGGCAAGATTGTAATTGGTGTACTTGTGTATTATGGCCTTCGCATTATCATTGATAAGAGAGTAAGAAGCATCATTAAAGCCGTTAGATAAGAGAAAAGAGGAGGTAATTTTATGGAATCAAACTTTAGAAACACAGTAGAATCATTGTTTAGTGGTATGGAGAATTTTATATCCAGTAAGACAGTTATTGGTGAGCCCATTACTATTGGGGATACAATCATACTGCCTTTGGTAGATGTATCTTTTGGTGTCGGTGCCGGCGCATCGGAAGCCAAAAAAAGTGATGGCCCACAAGGTGGCGGCGGTGGTGGTCTTGGCGCCAAAATAAGTCCCAGTGCCATTTTAGTCATTCAAGGCGGTCACACAAAACTTGTCAACGTTAAGAATCAAGACAGCTTAACCAAGATCATAGACATGGTCCCGGACATCATGGACAAATTCGCAGCCAAAGATCGCAAAAAAGAAGACAAAGTCAAGGAAGTATAATAGATTAATCTACAAGCAAAATAACAACATAATCTAATAATCAAAAACACCTTATAATCAGACAATCCAGTCTAATCATAAGGTGCTTTTTTAACAGGTTTTAAAATAGTGAGCAAAATCTAACTTTATTTATTATTGGTTAAAGGGTCAAAACTAAGTTTCACTAAATTCACCCACCATATGTAGTTATGTTGATACATTCATAACTACATATAGTAGGTGAAAGTTCAACTATATAGTTTTGACACCTTAACCATTATTAAAGTCTCTAAACTTTTGCACTTAAAGATTTAGTTGTTTCACTAGAAAGAGACTCCATTAACAAACTAAGGTTACCAACTATACCATTATATACCAACATCGACCATGAAGTTCCTGTAGCAGTGTGTGTGACTTAAGCAAGACAGCAGGAGCTGTCCGCCCGACTTTTGGTGCATGGATGCACCAACCGGAGGCCGTAGTTACACACACTGTGAAAGGGTTTTCATGGGACCAGCTTCAACTATATAGTATTTACACATTAAACCTAAAAAGAATAACATCGCCATCTTTAACAACATATTCTTTACCTTCAATCCTTACAAGACCTTTTTCCTTTGCAGCAACCAAACTGCCGGTTGCAACAAGAGCCTCATAAGCAATGATCTCCGCCTTAATAAAACCTCTTTCAAAATCAGTATGGATCTTGCCAGCTGCACCAGGTGCTTTTGTACCACGAGTAATGGTCCAAGCTCTCGTTTCTTGTTCACCTGCAGTTAGATAACTAATTAAGCCAAGCAACTCATAGCTTGCAGCAACCAACTTATCAAGACCGGACTCATGAACACCTAAGTCATCTAAGAACTCTTTTTTCTCATCTTCATCCAGTTCAGCAATTTCTTCTTCAATTTTGGCACACAAAACAAAGATACTTGAACCTTCTTCTTTAGCCCAATCCCTTACAGTATTGACATAGGGGTTACTCACACCATCATCTAATAGGTCGTCTTCACTTACATTGGCAGCGTAGATTACCGGCTTATTGGTCAACAGATTCAGACTGTTTACAAATGCTATGTCATCATCATGATCAAACTCTATGGCTCTAACGGAGATGCCTTCTTCTAGTTTTTCCTTGATAGTGTTTAAGACTTCCAGTTCTTTAGCAACTGTCTTGTCCATTTTGGCAAGTTTGGTGGATTTGGCGATACGTCGATCTACCATTTCCATATCTGAAAAAATCAACTCCAGATTAATCGTCTCGATATCTCTAACAGGATTAACATTACCATCTACATGAACAACATTGGTATCTTCAAAGCAGCGTACCACATGGACGATGGCATCCACTTCACGAATATTGGATAAAAACTTGTTACCAAGACCCTCGCCTTTGCTAGCGCCTTTAACAAGACCTGCAATATCCACGAATTCAATAACGGCCGGTACGATTTTTTTTGAGCTATATAAGTCGGAAAGCACTTTAAGTCTTGTATCAGGTACAGTCACGATGCCCACATTGGGATCAATGGTACAAAAAGGGTAATTGGCAGATTCAGCACCTGCTTGAGTTAGAGAGTTGAACAATGTGCTTTTACCCACATTGGGCAACCCAACGATTCCTAATTTCATGAGGGGTTTCCTTCCTTTGTATGAAAAAATTGACGGATTAAGAGCATCCCTGAGGATTCAGCCATATCCTTGGTCAATTATATCATAAAAAGATGTTTTGTCTACTCTTATGGCATCATTGGTCTTGCGTTCTAAGAAAAATTACTTTATAGTGATGGTTAAGGTGTCAAAACATAGTTTTGACACCTTAACCATCACTATAATATAGATTAACAGAAAAGGAGACAATTATGAAACAACCGGATATACTATTTACAAAATTAGGATTGGAATTTACACATATAGAGCCTGTGGCTTTTGAAGTTTTTGGTATCGCCATATACTGGTATGCTTTATTAATATGTATGGGCTTTATCGGCGGTCTACTGATACCGATGGCAATTGCTAAAAAAACAGGTCAAAATACAGAGGATTACGTAGATTTTTTCATGTACGCTTTGATTGCTGCAATTATAGGTGCTAGGTTATATTATGTGGCCTTTGAATGGGACGCATATAAGAACGATTTAATCAGTATTTTAAATATTAGAGAAGGTGGATTGGCAATCTATGGGGGTGTCATAGCAGGCATCTTAACACTATATGCTTTCACCAAAATCAAGAAGCTGGACTTTAGAGTGATGTGCGATACAGCTGCACCGGGTCTGATTTTCGGACAAATTATCGGACGGTTTGGAAATTTCATGAATATGGAAGCTTTTGGCGGTTACACAGATAATGTTTTTGCCATGAGTATGAACGTTGCTAAGACAAAATATATACCGGATGTTGTAATGGATAAGATAATCACCATAAATGGGGCAGATTATATTCAGGTTCATCCTACTTTTCTATATGAGTCTATGTGGAATTTGGTTCTCTTGATTCTTATTCTATTATATTTCAAGCACCGGAAGTACAAAGGCGAGATAGCCTTGCTTTATATTTTCGGCTATGGACTCGGGAGAGCATGGATAGAAGGTCTAAGAACAGATCAATTAATTATAGGCAATACGGGCATACCGGCTTCCCAAGCCCTTGCAATTATACTGGTAATTGGATCACTGGGTATTATGGTCTATAACCATATTAAACGACATAAAACGGTCTAAAACAACATAATACAAGATGTAGTGGTTCAATATGAAAAGTGAGTCATTATACCCCAAGTTATAGTGTATAGAAAAGCTTTACTTGTGGCTTCTTCCTAAAAAATACGGCAAGATGTGGGTGTTTGTGTGTTAGAATTATTGGAGAATGACTATTGATAAAAGCAGTTATGTACAATATATATAAAAAAATAAAATAGTTTTATATAAAATGACAAATTCTGAAAAGAATTCGTCATTTTTTTTTAATGAAAAGCTTGTAATTCCGATTAAATTACTATATTATTACATTAAGTGGTTATTTGTGGAGAAAAGTGGCGACAAGTGGCTAAAAATTGTTATTGATAAGCAGGTGGAATGATGTTCATTGGTGAATACAACCATTCGATTGATGAAAAAGGACGTGTAAGAATACCTAAGAATTTTAGAGAAGAACTTGGTGAGACTTTTTATTTAACAAAAGGTTTCGACAAGTGTTTATTTGTATTCTCAGAAGATCAATGGCATGCTTTTCAAAGCAAATTAGGAGAAAACCAATTAAAAAGTAAAGACTTTAGAAAAATACATAGATTCTTCACAGGTTCAGCAATGGCCTGTGTACTGGATGGTCAAGGTAGAGCGATGGTAAGCCCTTCACTTAGAACATTTGGTGAGTTAGATAAAGAAGTGGTGGTTATAGGTGTCGGATCCAGAATAGAAATTTGGTCAAAAGAGATATGGGATAAATACAAAGATGATGAGCTGGAAGATGTTAGTGATTTAGCTGATTCACTAGAAGGCTTGAACCTATAGAAAGCAATAGTACATTGCAGTGAGAGAGGGTGACGTCACATGGCATTTAATCATAAATCCGTTTTGTTAGAAGAATGTATTGAAGCCTTAGATATAAAGCCGGAGGGCATCTATGTAGATGGCACCTTAGGCGGCGCAGGTCATGCCAGCATCATTTGTAGTAAGTTAAGTGAACGGGGTAGGCTTATTGGTATTGATCAAGATGAAGCAGCTATAGCACATAGTCAAGATCGACTTAGACATGTGACCAATCAGGTGAATATAGTTCGAAGCAATTATAATAATTTTAATACAATTATAAAAGAACTGGGCATAGAGGGTGTAGACGGTGTTCTTCTTGATTTGGGTGTATCCTCATTTCAACTCGACACTGCAGATCGAGGATTTTCTTATATGCAAGATGCACCGCTTGACATGCGTATGGATCAAAGACAGAAAAAAACAGCCAAAACGATTGTTAATGAGTATTCATACCAGGCACTGACAAAGATACTCAGGGTCTATGGAGAAGAAAAGTTTGCAAATAACATTACTAAACACATTCTTGAAGCCAGAGCGATTAAACCAATTGAGACGACTTATGAATTGGTTGAAATTATAAGAAAATCCATACCTATGAAGTTTCAAAAAACAAGTGGTCACCCGGGAAAAAGAACTTTTCAAGCCATTCGCATTGAACTTAATGAGGAATTGGCAGTGCTTGAGAATACCATACAAGACATGATTGATGCCCTTAATCCGGAAGGTAAGCTTTGTATCATAACCTTTCATTCCCTAGAAGACCGAATTGTAAAACAGATTTTTAGAGAGAATGAAAATCCCTGTACCTGTCCAAGCAGTTTTCCGGTATGTATTTGTGGCAAAAAGCCGACAGGTAAAGCAACACCCAAAAAGCCAATTCTTCCTTCAGATATAGAAATGGAAGAAAATTCGAGAAGTAAAAGTGCAAAACTGAGAGTATTTAAAAAAAGCGGAGGTGACCACAATGGGTAAAAGGTATCAAAGAAACAGGGAAGCTTATGTTGTTGGTAGTAATGCTGTTGCTTATAAGCAAACAGTTCATCACCAAGAAATAGCTCCAGTGGCGCCTGTTGAAACGAAAACAAGAAAAAAGAAAGTTGCCAGTATCAATCCAGCGTGTACATTTATTTTAGCTTCTGTTATAATAGCTGTGTCTATTGTTTGCGTATTTATGCTGAAAGCACAATTTTCAGTTGTTGATACATCCAAGCAAATCATGACACTGAAAAATGAACTTAATGAAATCAGAAGAACAAATGCGAATATTACAGCTGAAATCAATGAAACAATGAACCTAAATGAAATGAAACGTATAGCTATGGATGAATATGGTATGGTCTATCCTAAGGGGATAGATGTTATTAATCTTGAACCGGCACCCATCAGCTATACAGTTCAATATAGTTCCATTGAATTACCAAAAGATGAAAAAGTGACTTTTGGCAATATGTTGGCATTTATAACAAGGGGTTGGTAAGATGAAAAAGCAACATTCAATTCAATATCTAATGAAAAGCAGAAGCATACTGCTTTTCATTATTTTTATTTTGTTATTTATATTCCTAGGTTATCGTATTGTGTACATAAATATTATTGATGATCAACAATATAAGCAATCGGTTTTGGCACAACAGATCAACAACTTGACGGATACAAATAATCAGATTATACCTAAAAGAGGGTCGATAGTTGATAATAAAGGCATTCCTTTAGCTGAAAGTTATAAGATTTATAATGTGATTTTTGATCCGGCTGTCATCATCCAACATAAACAAGAGACTATTGATTATACATTAAAGCTTCTTGGTGATACCCTTGAGGATGTGACAATTGAACACCTATCAAAGCTCCTAGTTGATCGTAAGAGAAGCCACTATGAACTTATTGCAAAGGAACTGACTTATACAGAAATTCAACCTATTGATGAGGCGCTAAAAAAGGGTCTTATTAAAGGTGTAGCTTTTGAAGAACAGTATAAAAGGATCTATCCATATAATACGCTAGCTTCAGATGTAATTGGTTTTTTAAGATCAGACGGCGAGGGTTTATGGGGTATAGAAAAAACGTACAACACATATCTATCAGGGACGATTGGTAGGCGTTTTGGCTCTGTTGACGGTCAAAACAGATTTAATCAAGAGGATATTGTTGCAAATACAGGTTATAATGTAGAATTGAATCTGGATTTTACCATTCAGACATACATAGAAGAAGCAATTAGAAGGTTTTATGAGACAGAAGAAGCTTTGTCAGTTAGAGTGGTCGTAATGAATCCACAAAACGGAAAGATTCTGGGTATGGCTTCTTATCCTAACTTTGACTTGAACAATCCGTATAACATGAGTCACTTGCTGGACGAAGAAGCTTTAAATGCAATGACCACACAAGAAAAAAGTGACTTTCTAAACACGTTGTGGCGTAATGGCTCTATATCCAAATCCTATGAACCCGGATCCACTTTTAAGCCTTTTACCTTTGCGATGACATTAGAAGAATATATTTTAGATCCCCATAAGCATGATTTTTTATGCAATGGCTATAAAGTAGCTTATCAAGGGCAAGCACCGATTTATTGTTGGAAGCGAACAGGTCATGGCCATCAAACCATTTATGAAGCTATGAGTAATTCTTGTAATGTTGCTTTTATGGACATGGGTGAAGCCATTGGAAGAGAATTTTTCTATACTTATCAACGTATGTTTGGTTTTGGTGCAGTGACCAACATTGATTTATTTGGTGAAGAAAGTTTTCGTGATTTGGTTTATAGCTATAATCAGCTTAATCCTGTTGAAATACAGACCAGTGCCTTCGGACAAGGTTTTCAAGTGACACCTATGCAATTGATAGCAGGATTTTCTTCTTTGATTAATGGTGGTTACTTATATGAACCCCAGTTGATGCGTCGCATTGTTTCAGAAGATGGTTTATTAATTGTAGATAACAAACCGAAGCTTCAAAGAAAAGTTATTTCAGAAGAGGTATCTTTTGAGACGAGTACAGCTCTTAGACATGTTGTGGATGAAGGAACAGGTCAAGGTGCAAAAGTTGAAGGTTATTCCATTGGTGGGAAAACAGGAACCGCAGAAAAAGGTAATAGAGAGACCAAAGACTATATCGTTTCATTTATCGGTTTTAGCCCAGTGGTTTCTCCGGAAATTGTTACCCTTGTCGTAGTGGACGATCCGGTTGGTGTGGATGTAAACAGTCGGTATGCCGCTAGAATTTTTAAAGACATCATGGAGAATGTCTTGCCTTATCTGAGGGTTACAAAGGAATATGAGGCCGAAGTACCGGAGGTTACCCATACAACAGAAGTAGTTGTTGAAGGTGCTGAAGTAGTGGAAGATAATATAGAAGAAAATGTAGAAGATCCTATAGATTAAGATGTAGAATAATCTATAAATGAAAATAGAATAGTATTTGAACGAAGACAAAATATCGGAGGAAATCATGAAGCTAGAAGGATTATTAGAAAATCACACATATGAAATAATACAAGGGACATTAAATGTCAATATCAAGTCGATTCACCACGACTCGAGACGTGTTGAAACAGGCGCGTTGTTCGTTTGTATAGAAGGCTTTGAATCGGATGGTCATCATTTTATTCAAAGCGCTGTTAAGCAAGGTGCTGTTGCGATAATCGTCACCAAAGAAGTTGAGATTGAAAATCATGACATATTGGTTATTAAAGTAGATGATGCAAGAGAGACCTTAGCACATTTAGCAACACGATTTTATAATCGACCAACCAGTCAATTTGGTTTGATTGGTGTAACAGGTACTAACGGCAAAACATCTACAGTCAATTTAATTGAAAGAATTTTGCGCTATAGCGATAAGAAAACAGGGCTAATTGGTACAATAGAAAACAAGATTGATGATGAGGTTATCCCGACAGAACACACAACACCGGATGCTCTGGAACTTCAACAACTTTTTGCCAAGATGGTGGAAGCTAATGTCAATGATGTCGTAATGGAAGTATCTTCTCATGCCCTTGATCTAAAACGTGTATGGGGAGCAGAATTTGATATTGCTGTTTTTACCAACTTAACCTTAGATCACTTGGATTATCATAAAACGATGGAAGCCTATAGAGATGCTAAGTTAAAGCTCTTTATGATGGCAAGGGATATCGTTATCAACATAGATGACCCGGTAGGCACATACATAATCGGAAAGACGACATCAGAGCGTATATTAACATATAGCTGTATGAATGCTGAGGCTGATTTATACGCAGGTGATATCCACATTGACATACGAGGTACGCATTTTTTATTGAACTATGAAGAAAAGACCTACAAAGTGGATTTACAAACCCCGGGAAGGTTTAGTGTTTATAATGCTCTAGCAGCCATAGGTGCCACGCTGCTTAGAGGTGTAGGTATCGAAAAGATAATTGAAGCATTGGGTAGAGACAGCATTATTGAAGGTAGATTTGAGGTCATAGAGAGCAAAGAAGGGTATTATGCTATCGTAGACTATGCTCATGCACCGGACGGACTTGAGAACGTGCTCAAAACCATTCGAGAATTTGCAAAAGGCAGAGTCATCACTGTATTTGGTTGCGGAGGCGACCGAGATCGATCAAAACGACCAATTATGGGCCGTATAGCCGCAAATTATTCGGATTATACAGTTATAACATCGGATAATCCCAGAACAGAAAACCCTCAAACCATAATGGATGAAATAGAAGACGGTGTGAAACTGTTGAATACGTCTTATATTCGTATTGAAGATCGAATAACTGCAATCAAGCATGGTCTGGATAATGCCAAGAAAGATGATATAATACTTGTGGCCGGAAAAGGGCATGAAGATTATCAAATCATAGGAAAAACCAAGATACATATGGATGACAAGGAGATTATAAGGTCTCATATTCAGGAGGCCTAATTTGAAGAAAATATCATTTGAACAGATAGCCAATGCAGTTGAAGGCACTTTTATTAACAGAGAATTATTAGAAGAAAAATACATGAATCGAGTCATCATTGACAGTCGGCAAGTAATTAATAATGATCTGTATATTCCAATTGTCGGAGAACGCTTTGACGGCCATGCATTCATAAAGGAAGCGATTACAGCAGGTGCACTATGTGTTTTTTCCAGATCAAAAGAAGACGTGCCACAAGACTTTCCTGCAATTATAGTAAAGGACACAAAAAAAGCACTTGGCCGTCTGGCCGCTTTTTATAGACAACAATTTACCATCCCTTTTATAGGTATAACAGGCAGTGTGGGTAAAACCAGCACCAAAGAAATGTTGGCAAGTATACTAGGAACTAAGTTCAAAGTGCATAAAACCGATGGCAATTATAATAATGACATAGGTCTTCCTTTGTCGATATTATCCCTTGAACCGGAGGCGGAGGTTGCAGTCTTAGAACTGGGTATGAACCATTTTGGTGAAATTGATTATTTAGCCGATATATTAAAACCAGAGATTGGTATGATTACGAACATTGGGGTATCTCATATCGAGTTTCTTGGATCTCAAGAAGGTATATTCAAAGCGAAAACAGAAATGTTGCCCCATATACAGCAGGAAGGTCTGATTGTCGTTAATGGGGATGATCCTTATTTAAAGTCAATCAAACCTCAATATGGTCGTAGAGTAAAAACATACGGTTATGGCGACGGTAACGACTGTTGTGTGGTTAACTATCAAGTGCTAGGTAAAGGCAAGCAAAAAATGACAGTGGCCACAGATCGGGGTATCTATTGTATGACAGTAGATTATCCGGGTGAGCACATCTTATTGAATGCATTAGGTGGCATACTGATCGGTGAACACTTAGGCATTGAAAAGGAAAATATTATAAAGGGTATTTTACAATATGAACCGGCAAAAATGCGCTTAAATGAATACAAAATCGGTGATCGTCTTAGGATTATTGACGATGCCTACAATGCCAGTGTAGATTCCATGACCGGTGCTCTTAAAACGCTGAGTGCTTTGAAAGAGACCAATGAGAGAAGTGTAGCAATCCTTGGCAGTATGTTTGAAATGGGGTCCTATTCAAAAAAAGGACATGAGCAGGTCGGTCATCAGGTGATTAAGAGCAGGCCGGACGTATGTATTTTGATTGGAGAAGAAGCCAAATGGACATATGATGTTGTGAGATGCTTTGAAGCTGAAGTCATCAGAACCTATTACTATGAAAGTGTGGAAGCATTTCTGGCAACAATAGATGACCGGATTATGGATCATGACATCGTATTGTTAAAAGCATCAAGAGGTATGGCTTTTGAAAAAATTCGAGAAGCTTTGATTAGAAAGTTTGAGGTGGAATAATGGAACTGATTGCAGTTACCCTTGGGGCAACTTTGTTAACAGCAGCGCTGGTTCCTTTATGCTTGCCCTATTTGAGAAAATTAAAATTCGGTCAATTTGTAAGAGATGATGGGCCAAAGAGCCACCTGAAAAAAACAGGTACCCCGACCATGGGTGGGTTGATTTTTATGGCAGTAATCTTACTCATAGGTGGAATAATGGCTATAAGAATGCCTGCCACCTTTCCGGTACTACTGGTAAGTGCCGGTTTTGCTGTAATCGGATTTGTGGATGACTATATTAAAGTGGTCAAAAAACGTTCACTTGGTTTAAAGGCATATCAAAAACTACTTGCCCAATTGACGGTCACCGCTGGATTTTTGGTGTACCTATATAGTCATGTTACAGAAGTAACAACATTAATTGTGCCTTTTGTTCAAGGTGGGGTTTTAGATCTTGGCTGGCTCTATATTCCGTTTATATTGATATTTATGTTAGGTACAGTTAACGGTGTCAATTTGACAGATGGTATAGACGGTCTAGCCACATCTGTAACAATAGCGGTTTTAACCTTCTTTCTAGTTATAGATTTTATGGTCGGTTCTAATTTAGCACCGCTTCTTGGCATAGCCATTGGTGCACTACTTGGTTTTCTAATCTATAACAGCTATCCTGCTGCCTTATTTATGGGTGATACCGGTTCTCTTGCCTTGGGAGGACTCGTCGCTGCAACAGCTATATATATGAAACTACCGATGATAATCTTATTTGTGGGTGTGATTTATTTAATCGAAGTGATATCTGTCATGCTGCAAGTGACTTATTATAAAAAAACAAAAAAAAGACTGTTTAAAATGGCACCGATTCATCATCATTTCGAATTGATGGGTTGGAAAGAAACCAAAATCGTTTATGTATTTACCATCATTACCATCAGCATGTGTCTCATTAGTTATATTGGCATCATGATTCATTTTGGATTGTGAAAAAAAACATACCTATAGGGAGTTATCTATGGAACATAAGAAAATAAAATCGAATGCAACGACACTGATAACAAAAGGCAGAACAGATATCACTTTGGTATTTGTTATTCTCCTTCTCATGGTTTTTGGTATCGTGATGATCTATAGTTCAAGTTATTATTCCGCATACGCCCACTATGGTAATCATAACCATTTTTTTATACGTCAAGTCATATGGGTGTCTTTAGGTGCGGTTGTCATGTTTATGGTTTCAAGAATTAATTATAGGTTATTTCTTAAGTTTTCAGGGTACTTTTATGTCATCATGTTGATGATGTTGATTTTGGTTTTACTTCAGCCGGAGGATATTAACGGTTCCAAGAGATGGTTGACGATAATTGGTGATATCAGTATCCAACCCTCTGAGCTGGCCAAGGTCGTGTTGATTATGGCGATAGGTAGCTTGATGGCCGGCTTTGAAAAGCATATAAACAACATCAAGGCACTTGGCTTTATTCTTGGTGCTACGGCCTTACCCATCCTGTTGATTGGTGTTGAAAACCTAAGCACGGCTATTGTCATTACTGCGATTATTGGCGGTATGGTATTTGTGATGTATAAGAACGTTCCTAAGTTGATTATAATTGCATTACCCCTTCTTGCGATTCTTGGCGTTGTTTTTTTTCAAGTGGCCGGTTATCGAAGCTCTAGGATTGACATTTGGTTAAATGGTCCTTTTTCAGATCCTTTAGGAAAGGGTTTCCAGACCATTCAATCTTTGTATGCCATAGGATCCGGGGGTTTCTTTGGTGTAGGACTGGGGAAAAGTATACAAAAAATCGACTTCATTCCAGAAGCCCATAATGACATCATCTTCTCTATAATATGTGAAGAATTAGGACTGTTTGGCGCCATTGCCATCATTATGCTATTTGCCTTATTATTATGGCGTTGTTTGGAGATTATCCGTTCATCTAGCGCAGTTGTGGAGATTCTGATAGTGACAGCGGTTATGATACATATTGGCTTACAAGTATTCATTAACATAGGTGTTGTAACCAACACAATTCCGGCAACAGGGATACCCTTACCCTTTATTAGTTACGGTGGATCCTCATTGATTTTTTTGCTTGTAGAATTAGGTCTTGTACTAAACATTGCCAGACAAAACGCGGGTAGATTGGATCGTTTATAAGATGAGAGATAAAGTTGTTGCTATGAAAAAAAGAAAAAAAGAAAAGCAAGAAGGTCATTCCGGTCGGTTTCTAATTGGCTTAATTATCGTTACTATTTTATTGGTTGCTATGCTCTATATTCTACTTGAGCTTGCAAGTATTAAAGACATTGTTGTAAGCGGTAATTTTCAGTATTCTAAAGAAGAGATTATCGAGATTGTACAGGTTAAAAAGAATTCTAACATAATTGAGGTTTTTTTTAATAAGGAAAAAGACTATTCAAAATATCCATATATCAAAGAAGTAGAGATTCAGTATAATGGGTATAATAAAGTACACATCATTGTTACTGAAAAAGAGGTGATTAATTACATCAAGTATCAAGATCAGTTTCTTGCTTTAGATAAGAATGGGTACATCATCGCCTATCAAAAAAAACAGAAGGCCGGTATTCCCATTGTAGAAGGCCTGTATCTTAGAAGTGCAGTTATTGGTGACAAGCCAGACATAAAAGCAGAGGTACTAATGACACTTCTGGAATTGCATCACTTGAAATCAAAGTATCAAGTGCCCATAACCCATATTGAGTTTCCATCAAATGACCTAAAAGCATTGAATCTTTATGTAAATAACATCAAAATAGAACTGGGAGAAGCAACTCAGTTGGACATGAAAATGAGAAATGCCGGTGATGTCATGAAAAAATTGCCTTCCGATTTATCAGGAACCCTTAACTTAGAACAAGATGGTCAACAATTC
>PGZS01000245.1 GCA_002841435.1 Firmicutes bacterium HGW-Firmicutes-3
CACCTGTTCCCATACCGAACACAGAAGTAAAGTCTTCCAGCGCCGAAAGTACTTGGTGGGTAACTGCCTGGGAGGATAGGACATTGCGGGACTTTTTTTAATGAAGCCGTGCAAAAAAATAGATTGATAATAATTGCTCCAAGTGAGCTTGAAATCAATTATTATCAATCTATTTTTTTATGGGGCGAAGCCCCAAACGGAGGCGCAGCGATAGCGGAGACGGAGTTGCACGGATTCATTTAGTGACAGTAATGTTACGGGCAGCGGAATTGGAGCCGAAGTGCCGCATGAGTGAGTAGCCGGCAGTAAATTTAATAGCAACGAAATGGTTAAATTGGAAACGTACATTCTCCTGAATGATTAACGAACAACACATGATTGTTTATAATTATTTTAAAGGAGAATTTTTTATGCCCAAAACAAAGTTTCAAGCAGTGATTTTTACACTGATGATGGTAATGGTGATGGTTTATCCGATGATTTGTTTCAATATTTCATTGGAAATTGGGAAGATGACGAATCAAGTATTTTTAATGGCATTTCGTGAGCTGGTAGTTATGGCTCCGATAGCATTTTTAATTGAAATGCTGGTTGTTGAGAAATTAGCCCGTGGACTTGCATTTCGAATCGTGAACCCTAATGATCGCCCAATTTTTATTATTTTGACCATTTCTACGATGATTGTTTGTCTAATGTGCCCAATTATGAGTTTTATTGCAACATTTTTGTATAAAGATGCTGGTGCCGAATTTATCGCAGTTTGGCTTCAAACCACAACAATCAATTTCTTTATGGCATTATTTTTGCAGATATTCGTTGCCGGACCATTAGTGAGAAATTTTTTCAGAATGATTTTTAAAAAATCACTAAGCAGCAATAATAAGCAGGCTATCGTTAACCAATAAGACTGTTAAGTCTTATTACATCAAAGATAACGATGTAATAAAAAAAGAGAATGCTAAGGATCGTTCATATCCTTAACATTCTCTTTTTTCTTAGCGTTTATTCTTAATGGCTCTGATGAAAAAGAA
The DNA here is from genome assembly GCA_002841435.1 of Firmicutes bacterium HGW-Firmicutes-3. Lineage (GTDB taxonomy): Bacteria > Bacillota > Clostridia > Lachnospirales > Vallitaleaceae > Petrocella. Next base: position 1,032 of record PGZS01000245.1, read on the forward strand.
ACCGTCGTTTATCCAAGGCAAAGTAAAGAACCGAACCTAGGACCATACATGAGATCACTTCGCCAATCCCCACTGTTGCCATCATGACTGGGATTGGTAAGGGAACACCGTAACTGAACTTTAAAATAAACGGGACCACGATCATATTGGCTACCACGGGCGGGACTGTGACCAGCAGCGGATACTTGTGGTTTCGTAGCTGATAACTGAGGACTGCGGCAATAAGCGTTGCCAGGCTGCCAAAGACAATATCAATCACGGTGCAGCCGGTTAAAAGATTGCTCAGTAAACAGCCGAGGAATAGGCCTGGCATGGCTGCTGGGGTAAAAGCCGGCAGGATAACAAGCATTTCGGAGAGTCGAATTTGAATTTCGCCACTGGCTAAACCCATCGAGCTGGACACAAAGGTCAGAACCACGTACATTGCGGCAATGACCGCCGCTTGCGTAACAAACAGAACACTAATTTTTCGCATAAAAAAAACTCCTTTAGTTTTGTTTTACGTGTGGAAGGTCACGAACACACGATTTGAATTACTGAATCCGAAATAATACAGTTCAGTTAGTATCACTATAACGGATATCTGAAGAAAATGCAAGAAAAAAGGGCAATTATCAGATAGAAAAAGAACAATAAAAAAGGGCCTCAGCAATTTGAGCGCCCCGAGACGTGCCTTATAAAATAACCTGATGGTTTTCGCCAGTCATGGAACAGAAATCGGCCACCGCATTTTCGATAGCGATAATTTCAAACAATTCATCACCCACGGCATACATACTGGTTAACATTGGAACCAATTCTAAAGCTTTGGCTTGCGACTCTGGTGTTGTACAAACAACTGCATTTCCACTTATGCGGACCCAATTAGGACCTTTTGAACCGCAAATTTCAATGGCAGGATTTGCTTTTATTTGGCTGAAAGTCGGTTTTTTATTACTTGTACAGATACAGAGTTTTCCATCATAATCCATTACGAATCCGAATGGACGAACCTTGGGCTGATCGCCATCCACGGTAGCTAAGAAGAAAACACCACAGTCATTTAAAAATTCAATTACTTCGTTCATCTTTACCTCATGATAAACATTGATTTATTTTGTTTAATTTAGTATGATTATAACAGTGCCAGGATAAAAAACAAGTAGGCAGAAAATTATGACTTAGAAACAAATTTCT
>PGZS01000040.1 GCA_002841435.1 Firmicutes bacterium HGW-Firmicutes-3
TTCCATACCTTCTACCACCGGTGTGATATGATGCTCTACGGTTCGTGTCTTTGGGTTACCTTCTACTTTGACTTCTAGGGTGATGGTGGTGGCTTCACTAATTTGAAGTTCTAGACCTGCTTCTTTGATGCTTAAATGATCATAAGGGGTGGTGTCTTCATGATGGAGGCTACCGTTCACCAACCATCTTACCCTCTCGGTCACTTCTTCTTTTCCGATGTCTGTGGTGTTAAGGAGTGTGATGGGTATAGGAAGCGCTTCTGCTAGAACCACATCATCGGTATGATCGATACCTTCATAGAGAATCTTAAAGTTAGGGATAAAATGGTACAAAGGGTTTAGGGTGATACTGGTGTACCAATCCCCGTTGCTGTGCCACAGGCGCACTACCCCTCTTGAGACTTTGGTAGGTGGTATGATGATACCGGCACGGCCAAGCCACACATCGGTACCTTCTGATCTTGCCATGTTCTCATTAAAGAGCGGTCCGTATTTGACCTTTAGGGCTGAAATGATTTGATTGGCCAGTTCGTCTCGGTCGGTGGGGGTGAGGGCATCTTTGTATGACTTTGAAAGATATCCTGCTAGTGCATTACCATCTTTAAAAACTTCTTCAGGTTTTTGAACCCATTTCCACCTGCCCATAATCTGTGTTTTTGGTACACTATCCGGAGTATAATAGGGATTAGGAACCGGTTCAGGCATGATGTTATAGCCGATGAATTCCCACTGACTGTTGGGAATATCTTGGTAAGATTGAAGTTCATTGATGAATTTATATCTACCTGAAGGTGCTTTAGTTGAAAATATACCGTATTCCTGCCATATGTCTTCATTGGCATCGATTTCTACAAATGTGTTTGTCTCATTATCATAGAATCTATAGAAAAAATAATCTCTCTTAAAAAGTAAGCCTAATTCTTTATTTGCCTCTTTCATTGTCTCTTCTATTCCCATGACGGGTCTAAATATATCTATAACATTACTTGATTCCACTGTTACTGTAGATGCATCAAAAAAAATTATACTGAAGAATAATGAACTTATTATGGATATAATTCTATTTTTCATTTATCTGTACCACATCTGAATCGTAACTTCCAAAGAACGTTCAAATTTTGACCCTTTCATTTGTCGGTCATCAACTACAACCACTTCATAACCATCTATATAGTACCATTTATATTCTTCTTCCAAGAGTGTACGCCAACCATCTTTATGCTTAATATAGTCGAGTATTGTTTGTACATGTTCTTCTGACAAGCGTCTTTTCAAAAGTCTTTCCAAATCTTTAAGCTGATTGGCTTGTTTCCCATATTCTGTATATCTTATCATCACCGCGAGATGATCTTTGTGCTCACCTTTACCATCCTTATCAAAGTATACCCTATCACTTTGGATCATACTCAAGTCTGCTGCAATGTTCTTCTCATCACTTCCTTTAACCGGATCCACCCATAGCTTGCCGCCTTTGAAGTGCTCGGCGTAGTTGATGCCTTTACTTGTATAGGGTTTTCTTGCGCCTTTGTCTATGATACGCCTTATGACCGCTATGCCTTCGGCTCTGGTTAAGGTGACTTCTGGCTTGAAGGTACCGTCGGGATACCCTGTGATAATGCCTAGTTCATAGACTTTTAATACATTTACCTTATGCTTACCCTCTACCATGAAGCTGTCTAACAAAGTCCCTTCTATTTCTTTTGTTTTGGAATAGCTTGTGGTCTCAATATCCTCTAAGGCTCTACTGACTAAGGTGGCCATTTCTTCTCTGGTGACCTTTCTCTTATAGTCGACAAAGTCACCGGACTTGACATAGCCAAGCTCTATGGCTTTGTCGATGTGGTTCTTGGCCCAGTAACCTTCTTTTTCTTGTAGAATGTCGTGTCCGGCTGCTACGACCAGACACTTAATAAACTGATCCACTTGAAGAGGATTCGCCGGCTTGAATGTTCCATCGGGATAGCCTTTTAGAATATCTCTTGAATCCGCGCTTATGTGACTAAGATCAGCCTTAAACCAGTCTTTTTCACTTACATCCGTATAGGATGATGCCGCTTGGACGAGTGAACTGTTACCAAGACCGACCACCAAGATGATTGTTGTGAGTAAACATATAACCGTAACTTTTTTCTTCATATTTCTATTCCCCCATACTTAATTTTTCACAAACTTATTACGTTGATTTTTGCTATACGCTATACCTATTAAGTATAACTTTGATGTGCATGGGTGTAAAGCATTTTGTGGTATTATTATATATTTATATGTTGTATATTATAATTATTTACATTTATGGGGATTACTGTAAGGTCATACCGGCCTGTCCTTGACTTTGCTTCTTTGGAAAAGATAAGACTAGTAGAACAATATTACTTTATCGTATAAAAAAAGCAGCAATCACAGACTTTCGTCATAGATTACTACTTTCATGTTAGTTTTACTCTTATAGATCATATCATTACCTTTTATGCTTCCGGCATAACAATTGCCGCTATTAGGTATGCTAAGAAGCCGCCTCCGGTCATCCAAAATAATACCATCACCAACCTTACTAAGGTTGGATCTACATTAAAATAATCAGCTAGACCACCACATACGCCAAATAACATTCTGTCTGTTCTTGAACGGTATAATTTTTTCTCCATATAATTCACCTCGCCTTTATCATTTATACTTGTTAACGCTTTATGGTAAGTATAAACTAAAAAACTTAAAATAAGTATTGAAATGGATTAGAGAATGATTAAGGTATCAAAACTATATAGTTGAACTTTCATATATAAGATAAAGTTACGAACGTATCAACGTAATCTTTATCTTGTATGTGAATTTAGTGAAACTTAGTTTTGATGCCTTAATCATATAAGGTATATTGTTTTGATGCCTTAATCATATGATTAATTTGTTTTCTCAATCTTGTGAAGATGCATACTCAGCTTTTTCGCTGTCTCAAGGTAGAAATCATAAGTTTCTTGGTCGTACTGAAGACGTTTTAAGGTCTCACAAGGTATTAAAATACCTTCTTCTCGGTAAGCAAGGCCTTTCTTACTTAAATAGACTTCGATCATACGGTCATCATTGCTGTTATGCTTACGCTTAATCCAACCGTCTTTCTCAAGTCTTTTTAGTAAGGGGCTTAATGTACCTGTCTTAAGTTGGAGCGCTTCGCTGATCTCCTTAAAAGATAAACGATCATGCTCCCATAACAATACCATGACAATGTATTGTGGATATGTTAATTGATATGGTTTTAGAACCTCTTTGTACAATCGCGTCATTGCTCTTGAGGCTTGGTATAATTGAAAACATAAGTGTTCGTCTAGTCCAAATTCTGACAAGGGAATTCCTTCTTTCATTTCTAGGCATATAAACCAATACAATACCATCAGTAGGATTTCTTAGCGATGCATGTGCTAGTAGCTTAGAAATTCCATGGGAAAGTTAAGTAACCAATCGTGCAAGATAGTTTTATTATATAGTCATATGGTTCCCTTGTCAATAATCATTCTCATTTAATTGGTTATGATATGGCTATTTCAATTTATTAAGAAGTTCTTCTCTTAAGGCTTCATAGCCAGGTTTACCTAACAAAGCAAACACATTCTTCTTATAGGCTTCTACACCTTCTTGGTCAAATGGGTTAACCCCAAGTAAATAGCCACTGATACCACAAGCTTTTTCAAAGAAGTATATCATTTTCCCAAAGTAAAAAGGTGTTAATTCAGGAAGATTAATGACTACATTCGGTACACCACCATCAACATGGGCCAATAAAGTGCCTTGGAATGCTTTTTGGTTTACATAATTGAATGTCTCACCTGCCAGATAATTCAATCCGTCTAGATTGCCTTCATCTTCTTTTATCGCTACATCTTCTTCTGGCTTTTCTATGGTAACAACTGTTTCAAAAATATCTCTACGGCCATCTTGTATATATTGCCCCATGGAATGCAAATCTGTTGAAAAATGTACTGCAGCAGGGAATATACCTTTTTGATCTTTACCTTCGGACTCGCCAAAAAGCTGTTTCCACCACTCTGCGACAAAAAACATGACAGGTTCATAATCTACTAAGATTTCTGTTGTCTTTCCCTTATTGTATAAAGCATTACGAACAGCTGCATACTGGTAGCATGTATTTTCCCAAAGATTTGGATTACCATACTCTTCTCTTCCTGATAAGGCACCTTCCATTAAAGCGTCTATGTCAATCCCTGCTGCTGCAATCGGTAACAGTCCAACCGGTGTGAGTACAGAGTATCTGCCTCCAACATCATCCGGAATAATAAACGTCTCATAGCCTTCAGCTGTTGCAAGTTGACGAAGTGCGCCTCTTGACTGATCTGTTGTGGCAAAAATTCGATTCTTGGCTTCTTCTTTGCCATATTTATCTTCAACTAGACTTTTTAAGACCCTAAAAGCTATGGCAGGTTCTGTTGTTGTGCCTGACTTACTGATAACATTAATACAGATTTCTTTATTTTTTAAGTAGTCAACCAATTGGCTTAAATACGTGCCACTAATATTATGGCCGGCAAATACTATTTGTGGGCCTTTGCGATCATTCTTATCCTGAAGATTATAAAAAGCATTCGATAAACCGTCAATAACCGCTTTTGCACCTAAGTAAGAGCCACCGATACCAATAACAACCAATACATCCGCTTTTTCCTGGATGGTCTTGGCGGCTTTTTTTATTCGACTAAATTCCTCTTTGTCATAATTATGTGGCAGATCAATCCACCCCAAATAATCATTCCCAAGCCCTGTTTTTTCGTGAAGCATTTGATGCGCTACTTCCACCATTTTTTCAAAACCCTTTAATTCATGATCCTGTACTGAACTTCTTGAATAATCCAATCCTAATTTCATACTTGATCCTCCTAAATCTTTTATATCGTTTCATTTGTTGGCATTTATCTTTATTATCTAAGTTAGGGTTAAGATATCAAACTATACTGTTGAACTTTCACATAAAAAGATATGAGTTAAGAGAAACATAGTTTTGACCCTTTAACCATTATAAAGAATATATGATTCTATGTAAAGGCTTACATAAAGGACATAACCTGCTACCACACATGATAGTAGGTCATAATTGCCCAGATTATGGCTATGGCCAAAACACAAATAATACCAGCTTTGAGAGTAGGGTTTGCTTTTTGCTTTCTTTTATTATTTAAGGCCATCAGCTTTCCTTCCATGCTATAATTCTAAAAATATAATAGAGACGCTAATACGTCTCTATTATAAAGCAATACTATTCATATGTAAATTGTCTGTATCGATCATATCTTCTATTTACTAAAGTGGTTTTGTCCAATATGGACAGTTCTTCTATTTTCTCTATTAAAGCTTGTTTCATAACCGCTGCTGTTTGACTAAAGTTGACTTCAATGCCTTCTTCCGGCTCGTCAATGATTTTTTCTATGACTTTTAAATCAAGTAAATCTGTTGCTGTAATTCTCATTTCATCTACGATGAGTGGCGCCTTAGATCCGTCCTTGTAAAGTATGCTGGCAAAACCTTCAGGTGATAATATAGAATAGATGGCGTTCTCAAGCATCCATACTTCATCGGACACGGCAAGTGCTAGAGCGCCGCCCGAACCACCTTCACCGATAATTATAGTTATGATGGGCACTTTAAGTGCTGACATTTCATAGAGATTTCTTGCGATTGCTTCACCTTGACCGCGTTCTTCAGCTTCAATGCCACAAAAGGCGCCTTGAGTATCTACCAAGCAGATAATCGGGCGATTGAACTTTTCCGCTTGTTTCATAAGTCTTAGCGCTTTTCTATAACCATCCGGTAGAGGACTTCCAAAATGTCTCGTCATTTTATCCTTGAGTTTTTTGCCTTTTTCTTGTGTTATAACCGTAACATTTATATCGCCAAGTGTTGCAAGCCCTCCAACAATAGCCTTATCATCTGAATACAAACGGTCCCCATGTAATTCTATAAATGAATCAAAGATGGCATCCAAATATTCCATTGACGTCGGACGATCTTTTTTTCTAGCCTTCAATACGCGATCCCATGCCTTCATACTAAAATCCTCCTAACTATGCATTTTAAGAAGACTACTCAAAGTACTTCTCATATCTTCTCGGTGAACGATTTTATCTACAAAACCATGATCCATTAAGAACTCAGCAGTCTGAAAACCATCCGGCAACTCTTGCTTAATGGTATCTCTAATGACTCTTGGACCGGCAAAACCAATCAAACTGCCCGGTTCCGCCAAAATGATATCACCTAACATGGCAAAACTGGCCGTAACGCCACCTGTGGTAGGATCCGTCAGTACTGTTATGTATAGTAGGCCTGCGTCTGCATGTCGTTTTAAAGCTGCTGATGTCTTGGCCATCTGCATAAGTGATATAATCCCTTCTTGCATTCTGGCGCCACCTGATGCGGTGTAAATGATGACCGGCAAAGAATCTTTTGTCGCCATCTCAACCAATAAAGTTACTTTTTCTCCTACGACCGCACCCATACTGCCCATTAAAAACCTGGAATCCATGACACCGATGGCAACTTCTCTATCTTCAATCTTACCTGTACCCGTCACAATGCCTTCATGCAGGTTTGTTTTGATTTTTAAGGCTTTTATTTTTTCATCGTATCCTTTAAAATTCAGTACATTGACTGTTTTAAGATCTGTAAACAACTCCAAAAAAGTGCCTTCATCAAGGACTGAAGCCAAACGACTTTCAGCATCCATTCTAAAGTGCTTTTTACAACTGCTACATACAAAATCACTGTCCTTTAATGCCTTTTTATAAATCAGCTCATTACAGTTTGGGCATTTGATCCAAGAGCCGGATGGAACGTTGGCTTCATTTGTATTTTGGGGATTGGGTGTCAATTGTATATAATGGGTTTTCTTGAATATATTTTTCATAAATGCCACCTAACCTATTTAACAAATTTGTCGCCTTGAATGTTCTCAATAAAACTCGTATTGTAGTTTCCGGAAATAAAATCAGGTTGATTAATGATTTCCATATGAAAGTCTATATTGGTATCAATACCGGAGACCACAAATTCCCCAAGAGCACTGTTCATCTTACGGATTGCTTCATCTCTTGTATCGCCATGAACAATGAGCTTCGCTAACATAGAATCATAAAGTGGCGGCACTGTATAGCCATTATAAATGGCTGAGTCTATTCTAACACCATTACCACCCGGCATATGTAAATAATCAATGGTACCAGGTGAAGGTCTGAATCCTTTTGATGGGTTCTCCGCATTGATTCGACATTCAATTGAATGTCCCCTTAAAACAATGTCTTTTTGTTTTAGATTAAGTGGCTTTCCACCGGCAATTTCTATTTGTTTTTTAATCAAGTCAATGCCTGTAATCATCTCAGTAATCGGATGTTCTACCTGAATACGTGTGTTCATTTCCATGAAGAAAAAATCACCGCTCTCTTCAAGTAAAAATTCAACGGTTCCAGCATTTCTATAATTGATTGATTTTGCTGCTTTTATCGCGACTTCACCCATCGTTTTTCTTAGTTTTGATGTTATTCTAGATGATGGCGCTTCTTCCACAATCTTCTGATGCCGTCTTTGTATCGAACAATCACGCTCACCAAGGTGCACCGTATTACCGTAATTATCTGCCAAAATCTGAAATTCAATATGGCTTGGGTTTACTACATAGCGTTCCATATACATAGCATCATCATCAAAAGATGCTTTTGCTTCTTTTTGTGCCATGATAAAATTCTTCTCAAGTTCACCTTCATTTAAGATAATACGCATACCTTTTCCACCACCGCCTGAAGATGCCTTGACAATCATGGGGTATCCAATATCCTTTGCTATTTTTTTAGCTTCTTCAATGCTTTTTACAATACCGTCAGAACCCGGCACAACAGGTATACCTGCTTCAATCATGGTTTTTCTGGCTCTTGACTTGTTACCCATGGCTTCAATCATCTCTGATGAGGGACCTATCAGTATTATGTTAGAATCTTCACAAGCATGTGCGAAGGTTGGATTCTCAGATAAAAAGCCAAATCCTGGATGTATGGCGTTTGCTTTTGTTATGACTGCAGCACTAATGACTCTTGTAATATCTAGATAACTTTGTCTAGAATTCGCCGGTCCAATACAAATTGCCTCATCTGCCAATTGTGTATGGAGTGATTCTCTATCTGCATCTGAATAAACTGCAACACTTTTGATGCCCATCTCACGACATGCTCTTATGATTCTAACAGCAATCTCGCCACGATTGGCAATTAATATTTTCTCAAACATACAAGCCTCCTATTTTAACCGACAAAGAATTTAAGTTCACATTCTGCAGCAATTTTTCCATCTACTAATGCTGTCGCCTTACCGATGCCAATAGGACCTTTAGATCTTATGATTTCCACCTCTAATTTTAATACATCACCTGGTACGACCTTTTGCTTGAATTTTGCTTTGTCGATACCTGCAAAATAAGCAATCTTACCTTTATTTTCTTCTTTCGCTAAAATAGCTACCGCACCTGTTTGTGCTAAAGCTTCAATAATTAACACCCCAGGCATGACAGGCTCTGCAGGAAAATGGCCTTGAAAAAAATATTCGTTAAAAGTGACGTTTTTTGTGGCTGTTGCGCTTACACCAACGACCAATTCATCCACACGGTCTATTAATAAAAATGGTGCTCTATGAGGAATGATTTCTTGTATTTGCTTAATATCTAACATAAAGTGCTCCTTATAAAGGTTTTATTTTAAACAGTTGTTGACCATATTCTACCGGTGCTTCATTCTGAACCATGAGTGCAACAATCTCGCCATCCACTTCGGATTCGATCTCGTTCATAAGTTTCATGGCCTCAATAATACATACCACATCACCCTTTTTTACTACGTCCCCTACTTTTACATAGACACTGGCTTCAGGACTTGGTGCATTGTAATATGTACCTACAATTGGTGAGTCAATAAACAAAAAGTTTTCTTCTTCAACAGGTGCTGCCACCACTGTTTTTTCTTCATAAAATGTATTGCCAAGTGTTACAGCTGATGTCTCTGCCATATTCATATTATTTTGTATAGATGGTGTAGGGCTCGAAGCTTCACTTTGTTGTCTGCCACCGATTTTGTCAAATACCAAATGGGTGCCTTCATGAGTGATTTCTATATGGGCATATTCTGTCGTCTTTAGGCTTTCAATTAGATTAAATATTTCTTTTGTTTCCATATTGGACATATCCTCCCGATTTCATTTTTATTTGTATTTTTTAAACAACAATGTAGCATTATGACCACCAAATCCCAAAGAATTGGACAATGCTACGTCTACCTTTCCGCTTCTTCCAATATTAGGTACATAATCCAGATCACATTCTGGATCATCTATCTCTTGGTTGATTGTCGGATGCAAGTAATCCTCTTGAATGGATTTGATACAAACAACAGCTTCTACGCCACCCGCAGCACCTAATAAATGCCCTGTCATAGATTTGGTAGAATTAATGGCAACTTTATAAGCATGCTCACCTAATGTCATTTTGATTGCCTCTGTTTCAAACTTATCGTTATAAGGCGTGCTTGTACCATGTGCATTGATATAATCAACATCTGTTGGCAAAAGTCCTGCTTCATGAATCGCTAAGGTCATGGCTTTTGCACCACCTACGCCTCCCGGTGCTGGAGATGTCATATGATAGGCATCAGTGGTTGCACCGTATCCTGCTATTTCAGCCAAAATATTAGCCCCTCGTTCTAATGCATGGTCCAAGGCCTCAAGAACCAAGATACCTGCACCTTCGCCCATGACAAACCCATCTCTACCACCATCAAAAGGTCGGGATGCTTTTTTAGGGTCTGGATTAACACTTAATGCGGTTAAAGCACTAAAGCCTGCAATACCCATAGGTGTTATACAGCTTTCTGTACCGCCGGTGACGGCAACATCCATAATACCAAACTTGATGTTTCGAAAAGCTTCCCCAATAGAATGTGAGCCAGAAGCACACGCTGACACAATACAATGAGAAGGTCCTTTTAAACCATATTTTATAGCCACATTGCCGGCCGCCATATTAACAATAATCTTTGGAATTATAAGTGGCGCCACTCTTAAAGGTCCAAACTCAAGTAAACGTTGCTCTTCTTCCTCAATCATACCAAGGCTACCCATACCTGACCCGATAAATGTACCAATTCGGTCACAATTATCTTCTGTCACTTTAAGACCTGACATAGCAAGAGCTTCACCTGCTGCTATAACAGCAAACTGTGAGAAACGTTCCATACGTTTGGCATCTTTTCTATCTAAAAAATCTTTGGGATTATAATCTTTTAACTCAGCCGCTATTTTGACCGGATACTCGGAGGCATCAAATTGGGTGATCATATCCACACCAGAAATACCTTCTTTTAGTGCTGACCAAAATTGGTCCACATTATTTCCAATTGGTGTGATTGCACCAATACCTGTGACAACAACTCTTCTACTCATTCTTATACTCCTTCTCACATCTTTTTTATCTTCTATATATATAACCCACCGTTAACACCAATAATCTGTCCTGTTATGTAATCCGCCTTATCTGACGCCAAAAATACAACCAGATCTGCGATGTCTTTAGGCTCTCCAAGTCTGTTTAGTGGTATATTGGCAATCATTTCAATTCTGGCTTGTTCCGGCATCTTATCGGTCATTGCAGTCTTAATAAAACCCGGAGCAATGGCATTCACTTTGATGCCCCTTGATGCAAACTCTCTTGCCAAAGTCTTAGTAAGGCCGATGACACCCGCTTTTGATGCCGAATAATTCACTTGTCCTACATTACCCATGACACCAACAATCGATGCGATGTTAATAATCTTACCTTCCTTTTGCTTAAGCATTTTTCTAGCAATATGCTTACAACAGTTAAACGTTCCTTTTAAATTAACATTGATAACAGCATCAAATTCATCTTCGCTCATGCGCATAATCAGATTATCTCTTGTTATACCGGCATTGTTGACCAAAACATCAATTCTACCAAAGATCTTAAAAGCATCCTCCATCATTTTTTCCACAACACCAAAATCACTGATGTCACCATATAAAAGTTCACATCTGGTCCCTATCGTCTCTACTTGATTTTTAACTTCAAGTGCCGCTGCCTCATCAAAAACATAATTTAAAAGAATATCATGTCCCTCTTTAGCGAGTTCTATGGCTATTACCTTACCAATACCGGTATTGCCCCCTGTTATAAGTGCTACTTTATAATCTGCCATTATCTAACCTCCATGAATGTTTTTAGTTCTTCTAGTCCATCTATGCCATTAACACTGATGACTTTTTTCTTACGATCAATCTTCTTTATTAGGCCTGCCAATGTGTTGCCAGGACCGATCTCTATGAAGGTATCTACACCTAGTTCAATCATTTCTAGTATATTGTTTTCCCATAAAACCGGTGACTTCACTTGTGTGATCAACAGGTTTTTGATGTGACTTGTATCTGTAACCACCTTACCTGTCACATTGCTTAGATAGGGTGTTTTGTATTCATTGAATGTAACGGATTCAAGCTTTGGTCTTAGTTTTTCGGCTGCTCCTGCCATAAGCTCGCTATGAAAAGCCCCACTGACGTTCAACGGTATGACTTTAATCTTAGCCGCTTCAAATATTGGATAACTTTTGTTTAGAGCATCCCTCTCACCAGCAATCACAATTTGTTTACTGCTATTGTAATTGGCTATGGTCAAATAACCCTCTACTTGATTAAATACTTCTAAAATAGCTTCCTGATTCGAACCTATAATCGCAGCCATACCACCATCTGTTTCAAGGGCAGACTCTTGCATGTACTGTCCTCTTTTTCTAACAATATCAATAGCTTCATCAAAACTCAGTAAGCCACTTGCGACGAGAGCACTATATTCACCTAGACTCAAGCCGGCAAGATAGTCCGCTTTGACACCCATGTATTCTATGACTTTTAATGTAGCTATGGATACCGATAGCAATGCCACCTGGGTATAGGCTGTATCGTTAATTTGTGTGTTTTCAGTGTTGCATAGCTCATATAAGTCAAAATCTAATAAGTCATTAGCTTGGTCAAACACTTTTTTACTTTCAACATAATTAGAAATAATTTCCTGACCCATGCCCACATGTTGAGCACCCTGGCCCGGAAAAATAAACGCAATCTTACCCATATTTATTCTCCTTGACACCTATTTTTATTTAGGTAAAAAGAACCTCTATATTAAATAAAAGTTCTTTTTACCTTTTGGGGTCTATTAATTAAGCATTTGCCTCAGCATAGTCAAGAACATCTTGAACGGTCTTAATGTTTGCTAATTCTTCATTTGGTATTGCAACGCCAAACGCATCTTCAATACTCATTACCAGTTCAAAAAGGTCTAATGAATCCGCACCTAAATCATCAATAAATGATGCTGTTGGCACTACCTCTGCTGAATCTACATCTAATTCTTCTACAATGATTTCTACTAACGCCTCTAAAGTCATTTTATTGCCTCCTATTTTATCTATTATTTTTTGGGTTTTTGTTATCAAAAACACTTTATTTGAATCCTTGAGAACAAGGTTAAAATCTCAAACTATATAGTTGAGCTTTTCATGCAATATATTGCTATGAATGTATCAACTTACTCTATATGTTGAATGTAATTTAGAGATTCTTAGTTTTGACACTTTAACCAATCAAGGAATCCATTCATTAAAATTGTATCAGACTACAGCCATATGTCAATCCCGCACCAAATCCCGCAATGAGTACTTTTTTACCTGTCAGCAAACCTTTGTCCGACATCTCTGATAATGCTATAGGTATGGATGCTGCAGACGTATTGCCATAAGCCTCCATATTTACATAAAACTTGTCTATGTTAATCTTCATGCGTTTAGCAATTTTTGAAACGATACGTACATTAGCCTGATGGAGAACAAAGTAGTCCACATCCTCCTGAGTAATATGATTTTTGGCCATCACTTCATAGAGAATTTCTGGTACCTTTTTACAGGCAAACTGAAATACATCTTGCCCATTCATCATGAGCTTATGCTCTGTTTGTTCTTCATAAAAAGGTGTTTTATTACCAACATTTTTTGCATACAAGCATTCAAATGCTTCTCCGATTGCATAATTAACGGAATCAATAATACCAAATTCATCACTGGCTTCAAGTACCACTGCACCTGCACCGTCTCCAAATAATACACAAGTACTACGATCTTCCCAATCAAGGATTTGAGACAACTTCTCACTCCCTATAACTAAAGCATTCTTGTATTTACCGGTTTTGATAAACTGATCTGCAACGTCTATGCCATAAACAAAGCCAGAGCATGCAGCATTGAGATCAAAACACATAGCCTTAGGGGCGCCTATCGCCTTTTGAACAAGGCAAGCCATAGATGGTGTGGCATATTCTCCCGAAAAAGTTGCTACAATAATGAGTTCAACATCTTTAGAATCTAGTCCTGCTTTATCTAGTGCTCTTAAGGATGCATTGCCGGCCATCTCAAAAGAGGTTTCGGTAACTGCAATATGTCTATTTCTTATACCGGTTCTGGAGTGAATCCATTCATCATTTGTATCCATCATTGTTGATAAATCGTTATTGGATACTTTAAGCTCTGGTACATAATGCCCAATACCGGATATTTTAGCAATTTTCATAATGTGCTCCTTAAATCAAAAGTCTCTATGGTTTCGCTATACATAGGTGTCTAATTATATATACGAATTGATTTGAGCTTAGAATAGTTTGATAATCAAAGTATATCACTTTTTGATGTTTTGTCAAGTTTTCTAACTAAATTCTAATCCATTTATATGGGTAAATGAATAATAGATCTTATGACGCAATCAGAATTTTTAACATCTTTGGATGCTGCACTTATTAAATATAATGTAAAAGATCGATTTCGTATTATCGCGCATTACAAAAATCAATTGGACCAGGCCGAATCTAATCCGGAGGATCTGAAAAAAACCTTATCACGGTTTGGTGACCCTGACCAAATAGCCGCCACATACCAAAAAAAAGAAATGTCTCAACCTTTAGAACCTATTGGTATTAAATTTATTAAGAGCTTCTTTATTGGGATGGGGCTTCTGCTATTTAATTTGATTTTTGTACTGGGAATCTATGCAGGTATTTGGGGCATAATAATCGGCTTTCTAGGTGGTGGTATCGGCATCTTCTTATCTGGTGTTGCACTCTTTGTTTCAACTTTTCTTACTCTACCGGGTGTGTTTCATTTACCTCTGTTATTGATTGAACATCCTGTTTTAATGGGAAGTAGTGGTATTTTTTTAATAGGGTCCGGTTCTTTCTTTATTATATTTTCCATATGGTTTATAAAATACTGGTGTATGTTAACTGTTAAATATGTAAAATGGAATATGCAATTAATAAGAGGTGATTGATATGAAAAATAATTTTGACAATAGCATGGGAAAAGCACTCATAGCTTCAATCGCTGTTATAGCATTTGCCGCTCTAATTATAATCAGTTATATGGATAAGCACGATTTAAGTATAAAGGAGTTCTTTAATTCAAATCTGGCAATTACTCGTTTTGATAATATTACGATGAATCTAGATTTTGATGTCGATGGGTTTAAGTTTGACGGTGATAATCCTTCCAGTCAATTCAACACCAAAAAACTACATGAGGTGAAAACCTTTGATGCTTTAGATAGAATTAGAATTTCTGCAACTACTGAAACAATTATCTTTATCCACGAAGATCGGGAAGACATTAAGGTTGTTTTTGATAGAGAAGTACCCGATACCCCAAAATATGAGATTGATTATAGTGCCTCTGGTATCAATGAGGAGATTAGTATCACCTCCAAGTTGACTTTAAACAACGTTTTTACGGATCGTACTTACAATGGTTCTATTACCTTATATGTACCAGAAAATTATCAATGTGATACATTAATCATTGAAAAGACGGTTTCAGAACTAGATGGTTTGACCTTACCGAATTATCTAGATAACCTTAGTGTTTCTTCTAATGTGGGTGAATTGAGAATAGAGCTTCTACAACCAATAGACCAGCTATACATTAAACTCAATGCCGGTAACATTAATTTGAAAACTGATTCAAGCGTAAATCAATTGGAACTATCTGTAAATACTGGCACCTTACGACTGCATGCACAGGAAGAAATACAAAGCTTCAAAGCATCTAATAATTTTGGAGATTTGGATTTTATTTTTACCAACTCCCCCCTTGATGCAGCTATTACTTCAAATGCCGGTGATCTTCGTTTGGAGTTCATGGAACCGGTCCATCAGTTAGATGCTAAGGTAAATATAGGTAGTTTAGATTTGATACTACCACAAAGTGATCAAAGCCAAGTGTACAGCAACACTAGATTAACAGACATCTCCAGTGATTTCCCTGTTGTCTCTAATAGGCATGATGCAAATATTTTTCTAAGTGTCGATGTTGGTAGTATAAATGTTATAAGAAAAGCTTCTCAATAATGTAGAACAAAAAGACTCTACCTCATTTTGCTAGTAAATTGTTCACGGTGAAAAAGGACCATGACGTTTTACATAAGCAGTCTTCTTAGCACGTGTGCAGAGTGCGCGCTAAATCAAACAAGCCATCACATGTGTGATGGCTTGTTTGATTCTATGGCTGCAAGTTCTATTAATTTATTTGTGAGTTGTGCATACTGATTAAGATTCAATGCTTCGCCTCGAATCCTAAGATCCAAATTCAAATCCTCAAGCGCTTGATTAACCTGCCTCTTGTCAAATAGAGGCTGACTGTTTGTTAGGCTATTTATTAGAGTCTTTCTTCTTTGTGCAAAGCCACCTTTAATTATTTTAAAAAGTATAACTTCATCTACAACCTTTACTGAAGGGACATCTCGTCTCGTTAGTCTTATTACAGCTGATCCTACAGATGGTTTTGGAATAAAACAATCCGGTTTAACCATCGTTATTAATTCTGTCTTGGCATAATAAGATGTTGCTAGACTAAGAGAACCATAAGCCTTGGTTCCTGGCACAGCATCCATTCTCTCTGCTACTTCCTTTTGTATCATGACAGTGATGGATAATATTGGTAATCTTTTTTCTAGTAAACTCATAATAATAGGTGTCGTTATATAATATGGAAGATTTGCAACAACTTTAATATTATCTACGCCTTCTTCAGAAATTACCTTCATTATATCTAGCTTTAAGATGTCTTCATTAATGATTCTAACATTATCATAACCACTTAGGGTATCTTCCAGAACCGGTATCAATTTCTTATCTATCTCGACAGCTATTACTTTTTTTGCCGACTCTGCCATAGCTTGAGTTAAGCTACCAATACCAGGACCAATTTCTAGTACAACATCTTCTTTTGTTAATTCTGCACCTTGAATAATCTTATCTATGATATTAGAATCAATTAGAAAATTCTGTCCAAATCTTTTTTGAAAACTAAATCCATATTTTTCAATGATAGCCTTAGTCTCACTTATGTTAGCAATTCTTCTGATCAATTTGTCCTCTTTTCTCAGTACCAGAATCTATTAGAAATTGATTCTGGTCGTACTTACGACTTCTTTAAATACGGTCATAATTTTAGGGTCGAATTTTTCAGTTTCTTTCGACATGATTAAAATGGCCTCTTTTTTAGAATAATCTTCTCTAAAAGGCCTTTTTTCAAGTAGTGCATAAAAAACATCACATATTTTCAATATTCTTGCACCTAAAGGTATTAACTCTCCCTTAAGTCTGTCCGGATACCCAGATCCATCATAGTTCTCGTGGTGATGCATGATACTACTTAAGACTTCATTGGAAACGTGGCTCGCTTGTATAAGCATTTGGGTACTTTTGGTTGTATGTTGTTTTACATACTCATATTCATCATTGGTAAGATCTCTAGAACTACCAAACACTTCATTATCCATAGACAGCTTACCCATATCGATAAATAAACCTGACACCGCTATACTTTGACATGTTTCTTCATCTAAGCCCATACTATAAGCTACTTTTTCTGCCAGCTTACTTACTCTAATATTATGTTGAATGATTTCATATGTTTCTTTTATGCTCATAAGATGCCTCCATTATCTATATCTTACATCTAAGTGTACATTAGTACAGAATAATTATAACAAATATATAATATTATTAACACTGTTATTTACATAATCCATTTTTTTTGATACAATTAAACTGTTCTATTTATTATAATATTATGATATTTAAGAAATTCACGACGAAATTTGATGAGGTGTTAGTATGGAATTAGAAACATATAATGAAATTGCTGAATTATTAAAGGTTCTAGGACATCCAGCAAGGCTATGTATTGTAGATGGTTTACTAAAGAATCCCGGATGTAATGTGACTTTTATGCAAAGTTGTCTGAGCATACCCCAATCAACCGTATCCCAACATTTGGCCAAACTAAAGTCTGCACATATTATTGAAGGAAAACGAGAAGGACTAGAAATAAAATATAAAGTAGTAAATCCGATGGCCATCGTTATAATCCAAGTCTTACTTAAAGAACAATCATCTATACCCTCTGAATAGAGGGATTTTTTTTAATTAAGGTCTAATTTCCCAGGAAAAATCATGATTAAATCACAAAACTAATTCCTGACACCTTAAACACATTATTTGATGAATTTTTCATATACTTCCCATATTGCACTATCATTATTTTCTGATTCAGTAATGTAGTCCGCTTTAGCCTTTACACCGTCATGAGCGTTCTTAACAGCTACGCCAAGACCTGCATACTCTATCATAGCTACATCATTAAAACCATCACCAATAGCAACGATTTCTTCACGATCAATACCCAAGCTTTCAGCTAAATTTTTGACTGCTAAGCCTTTATTAGCTTCTTTGTGAAGAACCTCAACATAATGAGATTTGGAATAGAAAATATTAAAAGTATGACCAAACTTAGTGGTCAGCTCTAACCGTAGCTTTTCCAACGCCTCACCTGCAACATGGTTATAGAGTACTTTTATACTTTCATTTACTTCCTTTAGATCACTCACAATCTTAGTTGGTAGACCTGATAGTTCTTCATATAATTTGGTTTTCTCTGTATATTTTTCAACCATTATCTCGTCTGTGTAAAGTTGTGTATCTATGTTGTGTGCTCGACCGATTTCTATGAGTTCTATAAGACTTTCCTTTGTAATAGGCTTATAGAATAATCTTTCACCATCAAATCGATCTATTACTGCACCATTATAAGATATGATATAGTCTTCTTTATCATGTATGCCAACTTCCTTAACATATTTCATCATTGATGCCTTCGCTCTCCCGGAGCAAAAGACCACATGCATCCCAATATTTTCCATTTCTATAATTGCCTTTTTATTATCTTTGCTAATCTCAAGATGGTCATTTAGTAATGTATCGTCTAAATCTATAGCAATTAATTTATATTTCATGATATGCCTTTCTTAATTCTCATCTGCTTGCTTTAGCCTATATTTGTTCAATGGCTTTTTTAATAGTGTCCTGTTCTTCTTTTGATAATGCTTGTTCTGTCTTACCTTTTATAATTTGTTTAGTATATAAATGACTTCCTTCTCTTGTATGAATAGAATTTAGTAAGAACCCATCTAAATTCTTATTCATCAATACAATGACTGCACTTAATTGACCACCCATACCACCAAAAGCATCGTATTTATGCATTGCAACGCTTTCAAATGTCTTGTTAAGGTTTTCATGTATCTCTTTAATATCTTCCTTAATTAAAACTTGGTCTTCTATTAGATCCTTGATCTTATCTTGGTTGCTAATCAAAACACGTTCAATGTTGATTTCGGTACTTAGATTGGTGAAGGACCGGTACTTCTTTTTAAGACGTGATATTATAATAAATTGAATTATAGTGGTAAATAACAGTATTAATGTGACAATGATAAGAATAGCAATAATATCCGTCATATAATCATTAATAAATTGATAAATGTCCATGTGTAATCTCCTATTGATTCTGTATAGTATGCATTAACTCTAATATTCGGTCCAACTCATCTTTGGTATAATATTCAATCTCGATTTTTCCCAATTGTTCTGTTTTCTTAATGATTGACACCTTCGTACCTAAAATTCTCTTTACATCATCCTCGATCTTCTTATAAATCGGATCAAGTTCAGAAATAGCTAAACTTTTTTTAACCTTTTGACTTGGATTCAAATACTTCTTAATGAGCTTTTCAGTTTCTCGCACACTAAGCTTTTCATCAAAAACTCTTGTGGCAATATCAAGTTGTGCATTCTGGTCTTCTATTGAAAGTAACGCTCTTGCATGACCACTTGATATCATTTCATCAATTACCATTTGCTGTACTTCTTTCCCAAGATTCAATAATCTAAGGGTGTTTGCAATAGCTGATCTGCTCTTAGAAACTTTCTCAGCAATTTCATCTTGCTTAAGAGAAAACTCAGTAATTAGACGTTGATAAGCCAAGGCTTCTTCAATGGGGTTTAGGTTTTCTCTTTGAATGTTTTCTATAAGAGATATTTCAAGAATCATTTCATCAGAATATTCTTTGACAATAACCGGTACTTCTTTAAGGCCGGCTAATTTAGCAGCACGCCATCTTCGTTCTCCTGCAATGATTTCATAGTACTTATCTTTTTTTGCAACAATCAATGGTTGAATGATGCCATATTGTGTAATGGAGTCTGCTAACTCATGTAACGCATCCTCCTCAAAAACCTTTCTAGGTTGGTCTCTATTTGGCTCAATATTGGATATTCTTATATTTAAGGAGCCACCTTTTCCATGATCTAATATTTCATCTTCAAGTTCGTCAGAAATAAGTGCATTCAGTCCCTGACCAAGTCCTCTTTTTTTAGCCATGTTATACTCTCCTCTCAATGACTTCATCTGCCAACAACCGGTAACTTTCTGCACCTTTGGAATTTGAATCGTATAGATTTATTGGTAAACCATAGCTTGGCGCTTCACCAAGCCTAACATTCCTTGGTATGATGGTTTGATAAATATTAGTACGTCTTAGTTCTTTCTTCACTTCTTCAACAACTTGTATGGATAAATTCGTTCTTGCGTCATACATAGTAAATACCACACCTTCAATTTCCAAATCAGGATTTAAGCGTTTTTTTACCAAATTAATTGTATGCATTAATTGTGACAATCCTTCAAGAGCAAAAAACTCACATTGGATAGGTACCAAGACTGTATCTGCCGCTGATAATGCGTTTACGGTTAATATACTTAAGGATGGAGGACAATCAATGATAATGAAGTCATACTCCGATATAACACTATCTAATATTTTCTTCATAATGAAGCTATTTTCTTTTAAGCCAATCAGTTCTACTTCAGCACCTGCTAATTCGACGTTTGCCGGAATAAGAGACAGATTGTCATAGATATTAACCATTATAGTTTCTTCTAAGGATCGCGTACCAAGGAGTAATTCATATGTTGTATTCTTCAGCTTAGTCTTATCAATTCCTAACCCTCTTGTTGTGTTACCCTGAGGATCTATGTCTAATGTTAAAACTTTTTTATTTTTTTCTGCGAGACAAGCCGAAAGATTAATCGCAGTCGTTGTTTTACCAACCCCACCTTTCTGATTGGCAATCGCTATAATTCTACCCATTTTTACACCTACTCTCATTTTCCTTACTCATTATAGCACATTCACCTTAACTATTCATTATGTTTCACGTGAAACATTGGTAATCATTTATTAAAATAATGATGTATTGTTTCACGTGAAACAATATTGCACTCTAATTATAGAAAACTATAAAAGCATTCTTTTGATTCTAGCAAATTTTAACTGCGGTGAGTTAGGATTCACACCATTAGTCCACTTTAAAACCACATTCTTTGTACCCTCAGTTTTTATTTGAGAGGAGAAGTAACTCTAGCTTCATGAATAAAAAACTTTAGGCTTTTTTGCTTAGTGACTTTGACTTGTTAAACATAGGGATTACCCCGAAGAATTGGCATAGAACAAAGGTTTAATATTTACTTGAGACTTTCCTTAGCAGGTTTTACAAAGAGCCATAAAAAAGTCTCTAAGATATTTCTTCTTAGAGACTTCGTTAGTACAATACTCTTAAATATTTATTATCCATAATTTATTCCAAACTCCTAAAACAATTCCACAATAGCATTCTTTATTGCAAAAACTGCAGCTTGGGTTCGATCGGAAACTTCAATCTTCTTAAAAATATTAGATACATGATTCTTAACCGTTTTTTCACTTATACAAAGTCTATGAGCAATTTCCTTGTTAAGTAAACCCTCAGTAATCAATTTAAGTACTTCAACTTCTCTTTTCGTCAATCTTGTGTTGTGAACCGCACCTGAATCATCATTATTCATCTTCTTAAACAATAAAGATGCCATATTAGGTTGAATATAAGTTTCACCTTCATAAACCGATCGAATTGCACGTATAAGAACATCTGATTCCGAATCTTTTAATACATAGCCCTTTACACCAATTTCAACAGCCTTGTAAAGGTACTCCACCTCATTATGAATCGTTAAGATAATTATATTAGCACTGATATCATTCTGTTTTAAATACGTAAGAACTTCAAGTCCGTTACGCTCTGGCATATTAATATCCAATAAGACTACATCCGGATTGTACTCAATAATTTTTTCAATTGTCTCATTACCATTTCCAGCTTGTGCAACTACAATAATGTCATCCTCTAACTCTACTAATTGTTTTAAGCCTTCTCTTACCATTGAATGGTCATCGGCTATCATAATTCTAATTTTACTCATGTCTCTCCTCCTTACTGACTAATGGAACTCTTATATGTATTGATGTTCCTTTTCCTATTTTTGATACAATTTTAAAATTACTAGATAAAAGGTTGGCCCTTTCTCGCATCATAGACATACCAAAACCTTTATTGTCCTCAAGCCTTAACTTCATATCACCAACCTCAAAACCAACACCATTATCTGTTATTTCAAGTTCAATACCACTATCTTCATAAGTCAAATCTACACATACACTTGTGGCTTTGGAATACTTTAAAACATTATTAAGCGCTTCCTGAGTAATGCGATATAGCGTCAAATTAACAACCGGATCTATTTCTTCCGAAGGATAATCATCGCACTCCACTACATTTAATTCAATAGCAAATCCCAAATCATCACTCATTTTTTCTATAAGTCGCTCTAGTGTTGGTATTAACCCAAGATCATCGATTGACATCGGACGTAAATTATAAATCATTCGCCTTGTTTCGTCAATGGTCCCTCTAATATACATTTTTAAAGTCTGAAGTTCTAATTTTGTACGGTCAATATCAATATCCAACAGTCTTATGCACAACTCTGTCTTAATAATAAGATTAGAAAGACTTTGTGCCGGTCCATCATGCATGTCTCTAGCAATTCTTTGTCTTTCTATTTCTTGAGCTTCTATAACTTTTAGCCCCCAAATTTCTTTATTTTGAATATCATCAATTTTTTCGGTAATTTTTTTTAAATCACCAGAAAGAACGCTATAAGCTATGTCAAAATTATAAGAAAGTTTATCGGCTTTTTCAGAAATTTTTCGTACATATTTCAAATGTAATTCCAGTTCATTTCTTCTCTTAATCAAATTCATTTCTCGTTCTTTTTCTACAGCTAAATCAACCCTCAGTTTATCTGTAGCTTCATATATTTGCTGCATTTCTTCTTGACCATAATCATTAAAATTCTTATTGACCATTAAAAGCTTAGATTTAGATAACTTATACTTTCTCTCCAATGAATCAACACGATCAATCAAATTAGTGGCTTCAATTTTTAGTCGAAGGAATTCTTCTTCAAGTTCAAGATACTCTTGTCTTGCATAATCACTGATGTCTTTAATTTCCTTTACACTGTCCTTAATTGAATCAATAGTTTTGTCAATGATTTCATCCAACTGATCAAACTGCTTCTTATACATGGTCACTATCCTTCATTATATGTTTTCATATAATTATATCACTAATTTCACATGGTGTACAAGATAATGATATATTATTATCTATAATTTTAAGTAATTGTAGGTTTGCTATTGAAATATAATCGATTTTCGGCCATAATAGTAGTTGTCAACATATTCTGCTTGCTTTGAAGGGAGTCATTCTTTTGAAAAAATTTTCTCAAAAAATACTACTTATAGGTTTTGGTACTTGCCTTCTATTTTTATATAACCGTTTAATTTTCTCACTCGCCACAATAAAAGAAAAATTATATCATAGTAGAGCACATTACTATCAATGGAAATTCGGCAAAATATTCTATACGGTTCAAGGTAAGGGATCCTGTCTTCTTCTTATACACGATACCTCAGCTGACAGTTCATCATATGAGTTCAATAAGCTTGTTGATACACTGGCAAAAAAACATCGTGTATACGTTATAGATTTAATTGGCTATGGAAAATCAGATAAGCCCAAAATTACGTACACTGCTTATCTTTTTGTTCAGTTACTTCTTGATTTTAGAAAGAATGTCATTCGCGAAAAGACATCTGTTTTAACAAGCGGTAGAAGCAATGCTTATGTTACTATGGCCTGTTTTCAAAATCCCGATGTTTTTAATAGTCTTCTTTTCATTAATCCCGGAAGTTTCGATGTTCTGTCAAAAAATCCAAAACGTAAAGATAAGCTTAATAAGTTCTTGATTGAATTACCTATTATCGGCACAAGCTTTTATAATATGATGTTTTCACGATTAATGATTCGAAGAAGTCTAAAGGATAAGTTTTATAATCCTATGCATCTTAAAACATCTTATATAGACACTTTTAGAGAAGCTGCCCATTTAAGTGGTAGTGCTTCTAAGTACACATATGCATCTGACTTATGTCATTTCAATAATGTTAATATCAAGGAAGCCATATCAAAGATTAACAATAATATTTTTATAATACAAGGTACACGTACTAACGGTGATTTTGAAGCTGTCATTAACGATTACAAGCATTTGAATCCGGCCATTGAGAGTTCTAGTATTGACCGTGCCAAAAACTACCCACACATAGAAAAACCAGAATCTACATTAGAAGTTCTTATGGTATATCTTCATTAATAATCTTTTAAACTATTAATATATTGAATCTAAATAATGACTAAAAAGACAAATCCCTGTTTTCAAAATAGAAAACAGGGATTTTGTCTTTTTTTACTGGCAACTCTTTTGTAGACTATTCTGATCCACAACCATCGTTATATGCTCAATTCCAGCTTCAAAAAAAGGTTCACCAATTGATATAAAACCTATGCCCTCATAAAATCCTTGAACGGAAAGTTGCGCATGAACTTCAACTTCAGTTGCACCAATACTAAAAGCACGATCAATTAGCATTCTAACAACCAAATCACCATAATTCTTTCTTCTATAGTTTTTCAATACAGCTATTCTGCCCAGTAAAAATACTTCATTTGTAAATATTAATCTTCCTGTCGCAACTGGTAAGTCACCCTCCATCACGACTACATGATGGGCAAAATAATCATAAAAATCACGTTCATGTTGGATGTCAACACCTTGTTCTTTAGTAAAAACTTCATAGCGTATGCCACCACAGAGTTGTAAAGCTTCATTCCCATATATATACCTTGCTTCAATCATTTCAATTTATTCCTCCATAGGAATTCGTATGCTAATCTCATACGCCTCATCTGTTTGCTTGATTTGATAATTAATATCTATTCCGGTATGTTTTACCATATCTACGGCTTGCTTAATTGTGTTGGTAAATAAACGTATATCTTTTAAATAACCTTTTACTACTATCTTTTCAGAAATATCTTCTTTATCTAAACTTTGATCGGCCAATATTTTATTAACAAGCTTTTCACTTTGACCAACATTTAGCTTTTCATTAATCATACGCTCTACAAGCTTTAATTGATCCTCTTCCTTTTCAAGTTTTAACAATACTCTACCATGACGCTCTGTTAAATCAGCATTTAGTAAAAGTTCTTGAACATTTTTAGAAAGGCTGAGTAGTCTTAATTTGTTGGCTATGGTTGATTGACTTTTCCCTAGTTGATTTGCAAGTTCTTGCTGCTTTAGGCCATAATTGGAAATTAATTGAGCATAGCCTTTGGCTTCTTCAATATAGTTTAAATTCTCACGTTGTAAATTTTCTATTAAAGCTAAAATGGCACTATCTTTTTCTGTAACATTAATGATGAGAGCCGGTATTGTTGTCATATATAATAATTTAGCAGCACGTAATCTTCGTTCACCAGCCACCATCTCATATTGATTCGCTTCAAGCATTCTAACACTTATTGGTTGCATAATTCCATAAAGTCTGATAGATTCTGCTAACTCTTTAAGCATATCATTATCAAATCTGTGCCTGGGCTGGTTAGGATTCGGTCTTATAGATTCTATTGGGATTTGAAATACTTGATAAGATAAATCAGGATTCATAAAATAACCGCCTTTATGCATATTTTGGTATTCATTTCTTCACCATTATAGCATAGAAATTATTTCCTGGGAAATAATTATAATGGCTTTTTTAAAGGTTTTCCTGCACGTCTTGGATATCTATCCTCTGTTATATGCTCTTTTCTAATGATTACAAACCCTCTGTTAGTAGTGGAATCTAGTAGAATATCATCTACTACAGATTCGACTTTTCCTCCTAAAATACGTATAGCATTCTCGCTATGTTCAAGTTCTTCAATTGTCTTATTTCCTTTGTAAGAAATAAAAAGACCATTAATAGCGATAAAAGGTAAGCAATATTCACACAGAACATTGAGTTGACTGACTGCCCTTGATACACAAAGATCAAATGACTCACGCAACTCAGTTCGCGCCAAGTCTTCGGCACGTCCATGAACAGCATATATATTCTTAAGATCAAGTATTAAAATGATATGATCTAAAAAAGCAATCCGCTTATTTAAAGCATCCAACAAAACCACTTCGATATGAGGGTAAACGATTTTTAAAGGAATCCCAGGAAAACCGGCACCGGTGCCCACATCAATCAGTCGCTTTACCTCCATAAAATTAATAACTTTTGTAGACAAAAGACTATCTACAAAATGCTTTATAAGAACTGCATCCTCATCAACTATCGTCGTTAAATTTATTTTATCGTTCCATATCATAAGCTCTCTATAATATAAAGAGAACTGTTCAGCTTGCCTCTCATTCAAATGTATGCCCATATTCATAAAACTTTCAATAATTTTATTTACCTTCATAATCATTTCCAATCTTATGTTTATATTGTTCTAAATATACCAACAATACAGAAATATCTGCAGGGGATACACCGGAAATACGAGAAGCCTGGCCGATAGATAAAGGTCTTATCAAGCTTAGCTTTTGTTTTGCTTCAATTCTAAGGCTATAGACTTCATCATAATTTATGGTTTCAGGAATATATTTGAGTTCAAGTCTTTTGAACTGTTCCACCTGTTGCTCTTGACGTTTTATATACCCCTCATATTTTAGAGTAATTTCAACCTGCTCAATAACATCTTCATCTAAAGGCATCCGTTCCAAATCTATGGCTATCAAAGTCTTGTAGTCAATCTCTGGTCTTTTTAATAATTCACCTAAGGTCGCACCAGATTTTAGAGGGGTACTGCCTCTTTCTTCCAGATAATTCAAAACGACTGGTTTAACACCAACCGTTGTACTTTTCAATCTTTTAACTTCTTGCTCAATTGCCCTTCTTTTTGCACAAAATTTTGCATAACGTAACTCTGATATAAGCCCAACCTTATAACCAATATCTGTCAATCTTAAATCAGCATTATCTTGCCTTAATAGCAACCTGTATTCCGCTCTCGATGTCATCATTCTATAAGGCTCTTTTGTACCTTTTGTTACAAGATCGTCAATTAAAACTCCAATATAACCCTCAGATCGACTGATAACCACCATTTCATGATCTTTTATTCTTTGTCCGGCATTAATACCTGCAATTAATCCTTGAGCTGCAGCTTCTTCATAACCCGAACTACCATTAAACTGGCCTGCACTAAACAAGCCTTTTATTTCCTTGAATTCTAAAGTAGGATGAAGCTGCAACGAATCAATACAATCATACTCTATTGCATAACCTGTCCTCATGATTTGACACTTTTCCATACCCAGAATGGTTCTAAGCATTGCTTTTTGAACATCTTCCGGTAAAGAGCTTGACATCCCTTGTACATACATCTCTGAGGTATCTTCACCTTCCGGCTCTAGAAATACCTGGTGCCGTTCTTTATCTGCAAACCTTACGACTTTATCTTCTATGGAAGGACAATATCTAGGTCCTGTTCCCTCAATTACTCCGCTGTACAGTGGGGATCTGCTTAAGTTTTCCCTAATTTTTTCATGTGTAGCTGCATTGGTATACGCAAGCCAACACGGTATTTGTTTTCTTTCGATATCTGATGCTTTATTCTCAAAAGAAAAAGGTACCACTTTTAAATCACCGGCTTGTTCTTCCATTTTAGTAAAATCAATGGTGTTACCATCTATTCTTGCCGGTGTGCCTGTCTTGAATCTGTACATATTAATGCCATTCCTTTTAAGCGCATCCGTTAAATAATTTGCTGCTTGAAGACCATTTGGGCCACTATTTATTTCAACCTCGCCATATATACATTTTGCTTTTAGATAGGTGCCTGTAGCGATAATGACTGCCTTACCTTCATATATGGTACCGGAAACCGTTTTAACACCTTTTACCTCGTGATCTTCAACTATAATATCAATAACTTCAGACTGACGTATATGAAGATTCTCCTGTTGCTCCAAAGTCCTTTTCATTGCATCTGCATACTTATGTTTATCTGCCTGAGCTCTTAAGGAGTGTACTGCAGGTCCTTTTCCAGTATTGAGCATTCTGGATTGAAGATATGTTTTATCAATATTTTTACCCATCTCACCACCCAATGCATCTATTTCTCGCACCAAATGTCCCTTAGATGTACCACCTATACTAGGATTACATGGCAGCATGGCTATACTATCTAAATTTACTGCAAATAATATGGTTTTTATACCACGCCTTGCGTTCGCCAAAGCTGCTTCACAACCAGCATGTCCACCACCAACAACAATTACTTCATATACTTCGTTATTATCTGTCATTATTTACTCCAATCTAATCAATGATATAAGATTATTTACCTAAACAGAAACGACTGAAAATTTCTTTTATCATATCTTCATTAACAGTATCACCAGTTATAATCCCTATATTCTCATAAGCATTTTTCAAATCTATCGACCAGCAATCCTCCGGCATTTTATTGTTAATGGACTCCAAAACCTCATTTAAGCTTAACAAAGCTTTTTCAAGTGCATTTTTATGCCTTATATTTGTAATATAAAGATCATTATTCACATCAATTTCACCAAGATAAAACATATCTTTAATGGCATGTTCAAGTGCATCTATACCTTCAGAATTTTTGGCAGATATATCAATCATATAGCCATGATCTATTACACTCTCTATGGTTTTACGATCAATTTTTTCATCTAAATCCATTTTATTAAATAAACAGATGACTTCTCTGTCTTTGATTAATTCAATAATATGCAAATCTTCTTCATCGAGGGCTCTTGAAGCATCCAGTACAAAGATAATCAAGTCTGCTTCTTCAAGCTTCGACTTTGATCTTTGTACACCTATTTTTTCTATTTGATCATCTGTGACCCTTATACCTGCAGTATCTATAAGCTTTAATGGTATACCATGTATATTCATATATTCTTCTAGTACATCTCTTGTTGTACCTGGAATATCTGTTACAATCGCCCTATCCTCTTTCAATAATGCATTTAAAAGAGAGGATTTACCTACATTGGGCTTTCCTATAATCGCCGTACTAATACCATCTCTAATTAATTTTCCACTATCATAGGTGCGCATCAACTCATAAATATCTTTGATAATTTTCTGAATATCTATTTTTACTTTGTCCTCGTTTAATGCTTCAATGTCATACTCCGGATAATCAATGGAAGCTTCTATATGTGCTATCAAATAAATCAACTGATTCTTAATCGCGTCCATTTTTTTACTTAATTGCCCGTTGAGCTGATTTACAGACGATTTTAAGGATAATTGAGTTTTAGAGTTAATAATATCAATTACTGCTTCAGCTTGTGATAAATCAATGCGCCCATTCATAAAAGCTCTTTTAGTAAACTCACCCGGTTCAGAAAGCCTAGCACCCATGGTTAAAACTAATTTTAGAACATTTTCAAGTACCATTATACCGCCATGACAATTGATTTCTACTACATCTTCACGTGTAAAGCTTTGTGGACCTTTCATAACGGATACAATAACTTCATCTATAATTTCATCTGTTATGGGCATAATAATGTGACCATAATGGATGGTATGGGTCTTAACTTGATCTAGTTTCAAATCTTTATGAACCGATTTAAAAATTCTACTGACGATTGATACGCTATTATCTCCACTTACACGAATAATTCCAATTCCTGAGGGGGATAAGGCTGTTGCAATGGAACAAATAGTATCATTTAACATATAAACTCCTTTATCTAATAAAACCCATGCCTTAGCATGGGTTTTTCAATTCTTTATAAATCACTGCTTCTTAACAACTCTCTTATACGTGGTTTTTGGCCCAATAGACTCTTTTGGCTTATTTATGTTTTTCGATGATGGTGTTATAACTACCTTTCTATAAGGTTCATCACCTTCACTATGGGTTTCAACACTTTTATTGTTTTGTAATGTTGAATGTATAATGCGTCGCTCATAAGGATTCATAGGTTCTAATATAAATTTTTTCTTCGTAATTTTTACTTTGTGTGCTAGATTTTTTGCTAAAGTCTCTAAAGTTTCCTTACGGCGATCCCTATAATTTTCTGTGTCCAGCTTAACACGCATATAGCTATCTGCTTCCTTGTTAACTACCAAGCTAACCAAATACTGTAGCGAATCTAATGTTTGACCTCTTTTACCAATCAGCACGCCCATACTAGGTCCACTTAAATCTACAGTCATATTGTTATGCTCATCCAAAGTAACATGAATGTTAACCTCAATATTCATTTTTTGAAATACTTCTTCTAAAAATTCATAAGCAACTTGTTCAACATTAATTTTCTTATATACTCGGACTTTAGCTAACTTATTGCTGAAAATACTCATTAAACCACTTGGTCCTTTTTCAATAACTTCTACCGTAACCTGATCACTCGTTGCACCCATTTCAACCAGTGCTTCAGTTATAGCATCTTCTACAGTTTTTGCCTGTTTTTCAACATACTTCATGAAGTCCAATCCCTCCTATTTTTTCTCTTTATCCTTCAAATGACTATTGATGACAACTTGCTGAGCCCATTGGAAAATACTACTTGCTAACCAATATAAACCTAGTCCTGCGGGCATTGTGGACACAAAGAATGCTGTAATAAGCGGCATAGTATACAACATGGATTTTTGTGTTGAGTTTTGTTCTGCAGAAGCTGATGTCGTACTTGATTTCATAACCATGTATTGAACCGCAACGTTTAATAATGGTAGCAAAACACCAATAGACATCAAGTCTGGTTTGTCTGCTAAATTAATCCCAAGAAACATATACATTTCTGTGATTTTTTCTAAACTTGGTGTTATAAGATGTGCAACTGAATTAAACTGGCTAATAAAAGTGGTCCATTGATCAGAACTAAATTTTGCTAATACATCAATTACCATTTGGATATTTGTTATGTCAAAATTCTTTACCATTAATTCACTAGCCCATTCTGACAAAATACTTTCAGAACCTTCTACAGGTACAACAATATGTACAATATCTTCATATATTAGGCCAATACTTTTGATATATGCCGGAAGGTTTCTAAGTACTTGAAACAAGGCAATAATAATCGGAAACTGTACTAATACAGGTAAACATCCACCAAATGGACTAACACCGTGTTCTTTATACAGTTGATTCATTTCCATTTGAAATTTTTGCTGAGACTCAGGATCTTTTTTATTTTTATATTTATCTTGAATTTTTTTTAACTCAGGTTGGATTTTTTGCATTTCCTGCATAGATTTCTGTTGCTTGAATGCAAGAGGTAACATTAAGGTTCTAACAATCAAAGTAAATACGATAATGCTGATACCCAATGATTTAATACCCATATTATTAAAAAGATTATAGATTGTGTCCATAATGATACCGAATAACTGAGCAATTGGCCCAATTATAAAAGTTGTGTTCTGAGTGAGTAAAACCATGTGATCTAAAAACATGAATGAATCCTCCTAATTATAGTTGTCCCAAAAAGGTTATACGATTCTTTTATTTAAGCGGATCAAAACCACCTTTTGCGAAAGGATGGCATCGCAGTATCCTTTTAATAGACAAATAGCTTCCCTTGAAAAATCCATATTTTTCAAGCGCCTCCATAGCATACATCGAACAAGTCGGTATATAAATACAATTGGATTTTGTCATAGGAGATATGAACTTTCTATAAAAAAGAACAATACTTATCGCAATTCTTTTCATTATACCATCTTTTCTCAAATAAACGAATTAATCCTATTATATCGAATTATAGTAGGATTTTAAAGTACTAATATTTTATTT
>PGZS01000246.1 GCA_002841435.1 Firmicutes bacterium HGW-Firmicutes-3
TATATTTAAGGCTATGTACCAACTTTCTGTTGACATAAAAGAACAAAACCTTGATAATGTGAGTATGGATGTCCTATCTATGGGTATGACCAATGATTTTAAAGTGGCCATAGAAGAAGGGGCTACCATGATTCGAATCGGAACCGCTTTATTTGGCGAACGAAACTATTGATAAAATGGTTAAGGTGATAAAGACATTAACCACGTAAATGATTAAATACAAGGGGTGAACATTATGGCAAAATTCATTGATAAAATGATGGATATGATGAAATTAAACGATTATGATGATGAGCAAGAAGATATTGATGTTCGTGAAGATTACATACAAGAATCTGCTTACCGTCAAACTCTTAAAGACAATCAAGGGGAGCAGACAAGGTCTTTTAGAACATTTTCCGGTGGTAAAGATACGCCTAATGCATCTAAAGTGGTAAATTTTCAAGCAAGTGTTCAAATGGAAGTTGTTGTTATTCAACCTGAATCCTATGATGAAGCACAAGACATATGTGATCATATAAAAAGCCAACGTCCGGTAATCATCAACCTAGAAAATATGGAGCGCAATGTTGCGCAACGCATCATGGATTTTGTTAGCGGATCCTGCTATACACTAAATGGTAATCTCCAAAGAGTCACAAATAATATTTTTATTATTGCTCCTGAAAATGTAGATGTTGCCGGAGATTTTAGAGAAGAACTTAAATCAAATGGTATAATTTTGCCTTGGAAGACGCAGGAAGATTAATCACCGATCCTTTTGGAGGTTTTATGACAGTTTTATTCATTCGTGCACTGTACTATTTTCTCGTTATTTTAAGTACTTTGATTGTTGTGAGCGCCTTGATTTCATGGTTGCCCATCAATCATGGTAACTTTTTTGTGCGTTTACTTCATACAATCATTGATCCCATATTAATACCTATCAGAACAATGATTAAAAAATCAATTTTTGGTGGCGCAAATATGGCTTTGGATTTTTCACCTTTTATTGCCTATTTAATTTTAACGACTTTACAAAACTATTTACGTCCTTATATGTAAGGTGGATGCATCCATATGGAAGCGAAAGAAAAATCCGATCAATTGTTCTTAAATAGGCTTGAGGATCTTTCTCGTAAAGCAAATGCTATGAATTGGATGACACATACAGATTTTTTAGATCTTCATCAGTTGTCATTGGCAAAGTCATACTTAAATAAAGCCGGTGTAAACTATCAAATATATGGTGGATATGCTCTAGCAGAAAGAGTCATGTTGTTTATGTATCCGACAGGTGACTTTGATAATCCAAGTTCTGATTATGATACATATGTTATGTATATACGCATAAAATTACCCTCGATTATTAGTGGAAAAAATCCTACCCATCGTGATTATCTAGGTGCCCTCATGAATCTGGGAATAGAACGCAAGCTGATAGGGGATCTTTTGGTCGATAAACAAGGCATGTCCATGATTTGCATGGCAACCATTGGTACGTTCATTATGGATCAAGTTGTAAGTATTGGTAGAAACAAGGTCAGTCTTACAACCATATCCAAATCAGATTTTGACCGTATGAATAGTCAAAGTTATAAACACATTAAAGGTACTGTAGCATCCTTAAGGTTAGATAATATCCTTAAACTAGGTACCGGATTGTCTCGTCAAAAGAGTGTTGACTACATCCAGATGGGCCGTGTTTTCATAAACGGCAAGGAAGCATCTCAAATAAGTTTAATCGTAAAGGTTCAAGACATCATTTCCATTCGAGGTGTAGGAAAAATTCGTTTGGAAAACATTGGAAAACTGACAAAAAAGAATCGAATCTCAGTAGAAATCGATCACTATCAATAGGAGGGTAATCATGGCTAGACTAACACCGATAGACATAGAATCAAAAACATTTACAAAAAGCGTATCAGGCTACAACAATCGAGAAGTAAAGACTTTTCTTCGAGAAGTTTTGGTGAATTATGAGCAACTCTACAAAGAAAATATTGAACTAAGAGATAAAGTGAATATGCTAAATGAAGGCATTCAATACTATAAAACCATTGAGGATGTCTTACAAAATACATTGATTCAAGCGGAAAAGATGGCTGAAGAAACCAAAAATCTGGCACGAAAAAAAGCAGAACAAATTATTAAAGAAGCTGAAATCAATGGGCAAGCAATTGTTAATGAAGGT
>PGZS01000041.1 GCA_002841435.1 Firmicutes bacterium HGW-Firmicutes-3
ATTACAACCCCACCACAACTTACAGCTTCTTTCATAAAATCAGCCTCCTCGTTTTATGGGTGCTCTTCATTTACTTGACTTTAAGTTGATTGCCAAGCCTTAAAAAAGATTGATTGAACTTAGTATACCTTCATTCTTACTAACTTTCAACCTTTTTAATACTTTCACTATTTTTCAATAAGGTAAGCATCTAATAATGCTTTTGCTATAGGAACCGCATGGGTAGATCCTGTACCAACATTTTCCACTATTATAGCTAAGGCAATCTTAGGCTCTTCGATAGGTGCGTAACCTACATACCAAGCATGGGCAGCTCCTGTCGAATTATCAGCTGAACCGGTCTTACTTGCCACTGTATATTGACTGTTATTAAGTTGTTTGGCGGTCCCTTCTTCACTGGTTTTTTTCATATAACTTTCAATAAGAGTTACATGCGCTTCAGATAAGACCCTACCTGTATCTATGATTTTTTGTTCACGTATAACAGATGCATCCTCAGCAATAACTTGGCTTACAATATAAGGTTTAATCAGATGACCGTTATTGGCCAAAATAGACACCATCATCGCATTGTTAAGAGGTGTAACAAGTGTCTTTCCCTGACCAATAACAGTTTCGGCTCGTTCGGAATTTGATTGTTGATTCTCAATTCCATATCTACTCATACTTGTTTCCAATTCTAACTGTATCTTTTGATTATATCCGAACATCTCCGCCAAATTATGAAGCAAAGCCATATCCAGTTTTTCACCTATATGTGCAAAAGAGGTGTTACAGGATAAAGCAAATGCTTCTTCAAGAGTCACGTTGCCATGTACTGTATTATTATAGCAATGAATGGTTTTTTCTCCAAAAGTGTCTTTACCTAAGCACTCATAACTGAAATCACCGGCCTCATGATTTTGCATGTAAGCCAAAGCTGTTAAAATCTTAAATGTGGAGCCAGGTGGATACAATCCTTGAGTACCACGGTTTAGTAAAGTTGCTGAGGCTTCATCTTTAAGATAAGCACTGTAATTGGTCGAGATATTGTTTGGATCATAATCCGGTGTTGATACCATCGCGAGGATTCTACCTGTTTTTGGCTCAATTGCTACGATAGCCCCTTTATTATTACCAAGTAAGGTTCTACCCAGTTGTTGCAAATCCAAATCAAGGGTTGTAACAACAGAATGTCCTTTAGGCAGATCATTGGTAAAACCTTCCATGAATTTGTCCCAGAGATTCTCCTTTGTACGAATTAAATCCAAATAGCTATAAGCTTCGACACCAGTCTTTCCGTAGCCCATATAACCAATCACATGTGCAAATAGAGAACCATATGGATACATACGGATTTGTTGATTATTTTCTATTTTACTTGTTGCTAATATATGCCCTTTGCTATCTAATATGTCCCCTCTTATAACGCTGTTTTCAATAGCTTGAAGTCTTGGATTATAATCATTAACTACCAAATTATCACTTTGAAAGACGACATAATAAATGATATTCAGACCTAAAATCATAAATAGGATGACAATTAGAGACCTTATTCTTTTTAAAGGTTTATTTCTATCTTCTAGCCTTTTATTTGGATTCATTATATTTTAAGCCTCACAATTTTCTTCTTCTAGTAGCATCTGCTCGATAAGTTTTTCTTTCTTACGTAACATTTCTTTTTTATAATGTCGATCCTCATTCATTTTTATACCTTGAAGTATACCTAACATGATAAAGGTGGATACAAGAGAAGATCCGCCATAGCTAACAAAGGGTAATGTTACGCCGGTAAGTGGAATTGCTTTGGTTACACCACCTATGATTAAAAAACTCTGAACCGCAATGATAATTAAAATCCCAGAGCCTGTTAGAAAATTAAAATCATTTTGAGATTTTTCTATCATTTGTATGCCAAAAAGAAAAAAATATACAATCATGATGATGATTCCAAGTCCAATAACCAAACCCAACTCTTCCACAATAGCAGAGTATATAAAATCCGTTGTAACAACCGGTATTCTATTTGGTAGACCTAATGTCAGGCCACGACCAAATAATCCACCATTGCCTATAGCAAACAAGGATTGGGTAATCTGGTAACCTGTATTATCAATATCAGAAAAAGGATCTATCCAAGTATCTATACGTACTCTGACATGCCAAAAAAATCGGTAAGCAAAAAAACCACCCAGCATCGTCATGATTGTTCCACCGATTATATATAGTCTATTCCTCGTATACACGTAACTCATTAATATGAAAACCGAATAAAAAATGAGTGCTGAACCTAGATCTCTTTGATAAACTTGTATGATAACCATGCCCATGGTAATAGTACCCGTAACAAATAAGGACAATTTTTCATGTTCATGAAATTGTGTTAATGTAGAAGCTAAGAAAACAATATACAGTATTTTAACAACTTCTGAAGGCTGAAAGGTAAAGCTACCAATCCGCATCCAATTTGTGGCGCCATTAATGGTTTCATTGGTCATGACCAACATAACAACAGCTAGT
Source organism: Firmicutes bacterium HGW-Firmicutes-3 (assembly GCA_002841435.1). Taxonomy (GTDB): domain Bacteria; phylum Bacillota; class Clostridia; order Lachnospirales; family Vallitaleaceae; genus Petrocella. Next base: position 2,500 of record PGZS01000041.1, read on the forward strand.
ATTACTGATGGAACACCTAGATATTTAATATAATTCATTCTGCTGTATAAAAAAGCGACTATAAAAACAATTACATAGGCCAAACAAGATAAATAAAACTGTTTAAGACCCAAATTTATACTCAATCTACCTAACAAGATGAAACTGATAACGAGTAAAAACTGGCCAATACTCCAAAGAGGCAAAATTGTTTTATTCATATACAGGTTTACGATATGACCGGATAGTAAGATTAAACCTATTTGCCCTAAATAGATCATAATGACTTTGTATTCAAAATCATAATGATAGAGCAAAATGGTGTAAGCCACCAAATGAAAGAATAGTATGATAACCGTTTGAAGCCTATGATAATCATAGGCTCTTTCCGTATTTTTATGTTTAATTAGAGAAAACTGAATGGCCAGAATTCCAATATAACCCATCGTCAAGAGGGATAAGCATAAACCGGCCAAACCAATATAAAATTCAAACATCTATTCAACACCTTTTGTATAATGACCTCTTGTAAACACCATTGACATCTCTTGTGCCGGTATTGTTGTTTTATGTGTTACAGCATTCAAGATTTTGGTCACATCTTCTTTGCTTTCATTTAAGAACTCTACTCTAAAATTCTTAAGACCCATTTCCTTCATTTCATTGATTTTATCAATCAAATAATGGGGTACGCCATTATAAATCTGATTGTAACATAACTTACAAACAGTCTCCACCGGCACTTTCATGCCCTTACGATCCTCTAAATATAGGATTTTACCGTTTTCTTTTTTGCACGCGTCCAAAGATTTCCTTACACATTGTGCCGAAGTCATGACGTTCATATGACCATAAACAATACACTCAGCTTTATTAAGCGGTAACTGTTTCATTTCATGCTTATTCAACTCCAAAGATGGAACATAACCTTCCGATAGTTCTCTAAACATCAGGTAATTGGCTGTATGTTGATTCATAATCGAAAAAGAATAATCATAAATAAGTTTTTTTCCAAACGGTAATGCATGATGGTAAGCATCTATGGATCTTAATAAGAAACCATCAATTTCATCTGCCAAGCTTTCCTTCAAGATAGAAATCATAGTATCCTTTTCATGTCTCAGAATTTTAGGCACTGCAATATATATCTGTGTTGGTTGATCCTTATAAAAATTGATAATCTCTAGAATTTGTTCTTCATTGAAATTCAAATGCTCAATGTAGATCCTTTGTACACTATAATCTTTTAGTATTTCAAATTGATAGAATTTTCTTAACAAAACCGTTATATTTTTATGATAAGATGGTGCGTTTTCTATCTTAATAACACTCACAGGTATATAAGGCTTTTTTTTCACAACGGCATACAGACCAAGCCATTTTTCAAAACCTTCGCGACGTATGGTGTTCAACTGTCCCATAGACATAAACACTTCTCCAATGATTTGAACCTTAATATGATTAATTCTAATCGGATATTGGGCCACTTTAGAGAATTGTTTTTCAACCCGCTCAGGCATAAGGCTTTGGCTTTTTGCTTCTTGGACCAAATCGCCAATCACACGAATTTCTCGAGTGTCATCTTTGATAATCATTTCAATCGGTTTGTTTACATGCATGATAATATTTATATCAACACCCATGTGAAGTATATTTGATTGGTTTTCAAGGAGTCTGTTCTCAAGTTCTATACTTTTTATGCGCCTGACTTCCTGACCAATTTGTATTGGATGATCTGAATAAATGATATAGTCACTTTTCGTATTCAGTTGAGCAATCCAAGAATAATAATCACCTTGATCAAAAACGATTTCTAGACAATCCCCAATTCTGATTTTCTCGAATAGAGTCAACGCATACTGATTGCCATTTTTCGCTTTAACTTTACCGATGATTCTACCTTGATGCTTCGGTTGGTCAAAAGTAATCATGGAAGGTCCATTGTGCTGAAAATAATAGCCATTGGTAAAATTGCCACGGTTATATATCTGAACCATGTCATCCAGATCACTTTGCATGATGTTTAAAATACCTTTTTCTAAATAAGCATCTCGATAATAACGATAAAGACCGGTCATCAATCCAACATATTCCTTCGATTTCATGCGACCTTCGATTTTAAAAGATTCAATACCGGCATCAATAAGTTCCGGAAGAACCGTCAATGTTTCAATGTCTTTAGTGCTTAGTATATGGGACTTATCCCATTCTTTTTCATTAATTATGGCTTTATAACTTAATCGACAAGGTTGAGCACATCGTCCACGGTTACCACTTCTACCACCCATAAATGAGCTCATGAGGCATTGACCGGAGTAGCTATAACATAAAGCGCCATGAACAAAGGTCTCAATTTCCATTTTTGTGTTTTTCTTAATATTGATGATTTCATCAATCGATAGTTCTCTGGCTAAAACCACTCTTGTGACGCCCATATCTTCAAGAAATCGAACACCTTGAACACTATGACAATTAAGTTGTGTACTGCCATGAACCTCAATGTCCGGAAAAACTCTTTTTAGCAATGCAATGACACCAATATCCTGAAGAATAAAGGCATCCACACCTAAATGATACACCTCAAGAATATGATTCAATAGATTATCAATCTCTTTTTCTTTAAATAGAGTATTAATTGTATAGTAGATTTTAACACCATATATTCTTGCATACTTGACGGCTCTCTCCAATGTCTCTAGATTAAAATTCTTAGCATAAGCCCTAGCACCATAGCTTTCTCCCCCAAGGTAAACAGCGTTACATCCACTATGTACTGCAGCGATAAATGCCTCATATGAACCTGCAGGTGACAATATTTCCGGTTTAAACATGTTATCCTAGGCCTCTTTCGTCCATGTATCATCAATTCATAATCAAAAGTCCATCAATGTTTGTAGTTGAGTCGTTTACAAAACAAATCCGGACTTTTAGGTTTCATCTGTTTTAGTTATTTTCTTCAAAAATTCGAATGTACTCATCCAGTTCTTTTTTATGGGTCTTGATTTCATTTTCTAAAAATGCAATTTTCGAGACTAGCCCACTTTTTTCTTGATCAAATTTATTAATCTGTTCTTTAAGGTTCATTATAACCTGTTCCTGATCACTGGATTGATCCTTCATGATATTATTCAGGTCACGCTCTTTAAAAAGTTCATCTGCAATATTAATAGCGAGCAATACATTTAACAACCTAGTATTTAAGAGTTGCCCATTGTCCGAATGCTTAATCTCGTCCATCTTGTTATTGATATATAAGGCCACTCTTTGTATGTATTCTTCACTTTCATCACCTGATAAGGTATAGACGTTTCCATTAATCAGTACCTTGGTATTATTCTTTGGCGACACTCAAAATCTCCCCCTGACTTTATTAAGGCGACCCAACCGGATATGCCTATGTTCGTTATCTCAGCTATCCCAAGGACGGGAAAATTGAGTATTATAAAAATTATAGCATATAATCTTAGCCTGTTCAATTACCGGTGCCGGAATGATTCAACAAGACATTCACAACTTTACCGCCCACTTCTATGGATTCCTTGTTCCAGACCAAGATTCTATAGGAAGCACCGGTGTTAACCTGATCCATAGATTCGATACTTTCATAATCAATGGCCGCTTTTCTTTTATACTCTATTAAGCTCATTTTAATTAATTTGAACAGTGCATCTTCTTGGCCATATAAATAGAACATAAAAACACCTTGTCTCACTGACTCCTCAATCACTTTCTTAGCCTGTGTTCTAACTTTACCAATGATATCATACCCATCAATTATAAAATCATACAAAAGGCTCGCCTTTAAGCGATCACCGGAAGGTGTTATTTCGTAAATGTAATGGTTCGGCGTGATTGCTTTAGAGACGATATGATTTTTGTCAATGAGCTTTTGTAACATGCCATTCACTGTTCCTAGTGAATAACTTGTACGTTTGGCTAATTGACGCTGGCTGATATCCGGTATTTCTTCGATTGTAAGTAATATACGTAATGTCTTGTCCATAATGATTCACCATTTTACGCTGTTATTCTTCTTTTACAACATAGCCAAGATGTTTATAGCAATACGGCGTCACCATTCGACCTCGAGGTGTTCTGTTTATGAACCCGAGTTGCATTAAATAGGGTTCATATACTTCTTCAATGGTATCCGATTCCTCTCCAATGGTTGCTGCAATTGTATCAAGACCAACAGGCCCCCCGTTATATTTTTCTATCATAGTTTTTAATATTTTGATATCATTCTTATCCAAACCACTCGCATCCACATCCAATAAATCCAATGCGTATTTTGCAACCTCTAGTGTTATAATACCATCGTATTTAACTTGTGCAAAGTCACGTACTCTTTTTAACAATCGGTTAGCAAGCCTTGGCGTCCCTCTTGATCTTCTGGCAATCTCTTTTGCACCTTGGTTATCTATTTCAACTTCCAATACTTTAGCTGAACGGTTAACGATTTCCGTAAGTTCATCATTATTGTAGAACTCCAGCTTATGAATCACACCAAACCGATCTCTTAATGGAGATGACAAAAGTCCCATTCTTGTGGTAGCGCCAATTAATGTGAATTTTGGCAAATCCAAACGAATGGACCTTGCTGATGGTCCTTTTCCAACAAGTATGTCAATCACATAATCTTCCATTGCCGGATACATCACTTCTTCTACTTGGCGGTTTAACCTATGAATCTCATCTATAAATAAAATATCATTTTCTTGCAGATTATTTAATATGGCGGCCATGTCTCCAGGCTTTTCAATAGCCGGACCAGATGTAACCTTAATATTAACCCCCATTTCATGACCAATTATATTGGCGAGGGTCGTTTTACCAAGTCCCGGCGGACCATAAAAAAGAACATGATCCAAAGGTTCTTCTCTAAATTTTGCTGCTTGAATGAACACTTTTATATTATCCTTGGCCTTTTGTTGTCCAATGTATTCTTCCAGCAACTTAGGCCTTAGTGAGGTTTCAATATGGATGTCTTCTTCTACGAGCTCGGTGGTAATAATCCTGTTGTTCATGTTTTCTCCTCGCAATTAGCCAATGGATTCAAGCATCATTCTAGAACATAGCTAATTTTTTTAACGCTTCTTTGATAACGGCTTCAACACTATCCATATCATGCAAACCTCTTACTGCTTGAATGGCTTCATGACTTGAATAGCCAAGTGCAACCAAGGCTTCAACACCTTCATCTGCATATTTAAGAGAAATATTTGTAGGATTTTGAACACCGGATGCATCTATCCCGTCCTCAAAATCAATAAGCTTAAGCTTATCTTTCAAATCTAAAATTAGCTTTTGAGCTGTTTTTCTTCCAATACCCGGAGCTAAGCAAATACGGTTCAAATCATTACTCATAATGGCTACTCTAAGCTCATAACCGTTCATAACCGATAAAATACCCATAGCCCCTTTGGGGCCGATTCCATTTACAGTAATTAACTTCTTGAAGATCTCCATGTCATCTTTGGTAATAAAGCCAAAAAGAACCATTGCATCTTCCCTTACATGTAAATAAGTATATACCTTAACCGTTTCACCAATACTCGGTAACTCCTTAAAGATGGAACCCGGCACTTGAATAGAAAACCCTACATGATTGGCTTCAATCACAATCGTGTCCTCTAAAACCTCTTCAAGCAGTCCTTTTATGTATGATAGCATAATTGCTCCTTTTCCCAGTCCCACTATATATATTCCATATGTTCATTTTGTATACGCCAAGAACAATTTTTCTTGCGCTTAGTCATAATTTACACAATGGTGTTCAATAATTAAATGCTTACCTATAATAATACTTAAAAGAAATGAAATAGTCAATCCTTCCGTCAAAATCTCATCCATTGTTTTTTAATATCTTAATCAACCACTTCGTTTATGAGCTTAGAGAAACTTGGTTTTGACACTTTAACCATCCTAAGTATTATGTTATAATGTATTCATTCAGACATACTATTTGAATAAATCTAATGAATTTCCAATAAAGGAGAACAATAATGAGTGAAGATAACATGAAAGATCTTAGTAATGAAAATTGTGGAGATGGCTGTGAATGTGGACATGATCATGATCATGCTGATCACCAACATGACACCATCACATTAACCATGGAAAATAACGAACAGGTAGAATGTGCTGTACTCGGTATTTTCGAAGTTGAAGACCAAGAATATGTGGCATTGCTTCCTGAAGATAGTGAAGATGTCTTCATATACATCTATAAAGAAGATGAAGATGGTGAAATCGAGCTTGTGAACATAGAGTCACAAGATGATTTCGATAAAGTTTCTGCTGCTTTTCTTGAAATTATGGAAAACGAAGAAGAAGAAGAAGAAGAAGAATAATAATAATTGAATGATTGTAATTATTATCAAACGATAACTTCATCACCTTAATGATTATCAAGCAAAAAAGCAAAGACCTAAAAAGTGTCTTTGCTTTTTTGCTTTGTATTTTTAAAAGCTTATTTACTATAAATCATCCCTATACTTAATAGAAAGGCCTTTAAGAAACCTTCTGGCATATTTATCACCACATTCACGATAATGCTTATGTCCTTCTTTTCTAAACAAAGCCCCAAGTTCAGCTTTACCAATAGGCTCATCTGCTAATTCAAAAATTTCCATTACGTCATCACTTGAGAGAGATAAGGCAATCTTCAATTTCTTCAACATAACATTATTAACACTTCCCGAATCCTTCATCGATAGTATGGGTTTTTGTCCGTGATCGGTACCTTCTTGCCGTCCTCTTTTAAATATGATTAAACCATTAAAAAATCCTTCTAAGGTTTTGTGGTTACATTTAATATGTTCTTCTTCACTCTCAATTGATGTATCATGACTCTTAGCTTCATCATAATAGCTATCCTTTGAGCGTGTCAACATCATCATAACTTCCTCTTTTGTTAGTTCTATACCACCTAACTTAAATATCTCCACCATGTCCGTATTCTTTATATCTAGGGCATAGCGCACCCTTATAAGTATATCATTATTATCCATTTTTTCCTCCAGATGTAATTAATGCACTCATTATAACACATATTGCATCATTTTACTTACTATTATAATAGTCAAACAGAGCCTTGTAGTGTTCCTTTATGGTTTGATCTGTATGACTTGGGTTCACAATGTTAATTTCTACTATAATATGGCCTTGTTTACCTTTTCTATTCTTATATCCCTTATTCATTAATCTAATCTTTTTGCCTGACTGTATCAATGGCGGTATTGTAACAACAAGATCACCTTCAAATGTTTTGACTGTTTTCTTACATCCTAAGTAGGCGTCCCATGGATATATATCCAGTTTTGTATGAATATCCAACCCTTGAAGAGACATGTTTAAATAAGGTTCGATTTCTATTATTAGAATCAGGTCACCAGGTTCACCACCACTCGGACTGCCTTCACCTTTGCCTTTTAATCTGATTTTTTCACCCGCTTCAATACCTTTTGGTATTTTCACTGCAATCTGTTGATGACTTCTACCCTGAAAACCAAAAGTTTTTTCCACACCCAGAGCTGCTTCTCTAATATTAATTCTTAATGTTGCCTCTATGTTATTCCCTTTTTGCGTCATATTGCCTCTATGATTCGATCTACCGTTAAAACCCGAGAAAATTTCGTCACCGAAAAACAACTTAAAGAAGTCACTATAGTCGCCTCCAACATTACTATAGGTTCTTGATTCATAACCATATTGCCCCGGATCAAAGTCATCATAACTATGTTGACTAAAATCCTGTCCCAGTTGATCGTATTTTTCTCGTTTTTTCTCATCTCCTAAAACATCATATGCTTCAGAGATTTCTTTAAATTTTTCATCGGTTTTGCCTTGATTATGACTGCTATCCGGGTGATATTCTTTAGCAAGCTTCCGATAGGCTTTTCTTATTTCTGATGTTGTTGCTGTTTTACTGACACCTAAAGTATCATAATAGTCTTTGTATTTCATAATCTTCACCACTCTTCATTGATTGGCACTCTCAGTCTTTGAGTGCTAATTTCATTATAAGCCTATTATTATAAAGTGTCAACAATTCTAAACATCACACAATTATTCATTATAAACAGAGCTTTCCAATTCATAAAATGTCATAGATTTGACTATCTACAAGATAATGATATTACATCATACCCAAATTATTTCTTATCATTTCGTGTTTTTTTTATAAGATATATGTTAGAATAACCTTGCAAAGCTTTTAAAAAATGGTTAAGGTGTCAAAACTATATAGTTGAACTTTCACCTACCATATGGTGGGTGAATTTAGTGAAACTTAGTTTTGATCCTTTAACCAAAATTATAATTATACGGGAGAGATTACAATGTCACTTAATCTTGCTTTTTTCACACTCTTAGTGCTTTTATCCATATACTTTATCATAATTGAAATCTATACCATTTTTTTTATGCTTACCGGGTTATCTCATACCAGGTCTATTTTTCAAGTCATCTCTCTTTTGACTAACTCAGGCTTTACAACTTCTGAAAGTGAGATTATTGTCAGTTCAAGACGTAGGCGTCGTCTAGCTATTATCATTATGATTACAGGGAATATTTTCAACGTCATTGTAGTGTCCGTCTTAGTTAATATGATCATCACTTTATACCGTGATCCCTTTTTCAATTTCCCTCAAGCGTTAATTGGATTGGGTTTGTTTTTACTATTTGCTATTCTATACAAAAGGCTACCCTTCGTACGTGTACGATTTGACAAATTAATCAAACAAGTTGCTAACAAGTGGATGTACTCAAAAAAATCCAACCCCTTACTGGTGTTGGATAATTTTAGTGGCTTTTGTATTGTAGAAGTCAAAATCGTTGAAGTACCCGCAGTACTTCAAGACAAAACAATATTTGAATCTATGTTAAGTGATGATTACGGTATACGGGTTTTGTTTATTAAGCGTGGTGATCATTATATCGGTGACATCGACGACAGCCAAGTTGTACTTCTTATGGATAGAATTATAGTCTTTGGTCCCTTACATAACATCCACAAGATTTTCAACCCTAAGTACAATAGTGATGGTAGTGAAAACAAACATCACTATACCTCTTAGAAAATCATTAATAAACTAAGTCAAATTCTTCAAAAACAACCAATAAATCTTCAGTAAATGTTATACCATAAACGGTCAATTCTTCTGTAAAAAAATGACGATGGGTAGTTTGCCAATAGTTTAAAGATGAATCACCTTCTCCTTCAATTGCCGCAAGGGTATCGTCTACATCTTTAAAGGGTAATACTGTTATTTTTTTAGCCCGAATGATACATTGTGCCACACCATGAAAATCCGTAACAATACTATAACTACCTTCAGTAGGTAACGCTTCTTGATCGATCTCGTAGAGACAGAATAAAGATGCGGTACCTCTTTTTATACCTTTTTTGACAAGTTCAGCTAAGTTATGGGCACTTTCTTCATCGTTACAGAAATACCAAGATGTATAGGTTATTTTATTAAGATTACCGGAATCACCTATTGAATCCAAAAAGTGTTGCCACATTTCAAGTACAGAAGTATGAACCATAAACTTACCTCATTCTTTCTCATACTATTTTATCATGGTCAGTAATTGGTTAAGTGCATCCACTGTAAAAGTATCTCCCACTTCAAAAGAGACCTCTATACCATCCATCTGAAGCAATAACATTTTTAGATGAGACATCTCAGGTGCATCTTCCAGCCTAAAACCTTGTATTTTAGTTAAATCCAAGTAGGTTCGACTATAACCATAATCTGCCTTATCAATTTTTTTAACAGCTTCCTTTCGGTTAACAACTATCAATTCTTTTGTATTTGCCAGAAAAACCGTATCCTGAAGCTCATATTTATTATGCGTGTTAAAGAGTTTCTCCGCAGGTGAAGGGTTTGTTTTTGATAACTGAATAAAAGGTTGATATTCAATTATTTTTACAGGGCTGTCATTGATTTCATTACTGATTAGATTCTTGTATAATTCTGAATCTATGGTCTTTACTTCAACAAAAGCATCCAGATTTAATACTGGTGTAGACGTCAATATTTTATCACGAATTTTACTGATAAAACCATTACTAATGTCCGAGGAAACGGAATTGTATTCAATAACATATTCTTGTTTTTTCGTAACGATGATAATCTGACTATCTAAGAGTTCATTAATATGAACCAAATAGTTAATCTCGTCAAATAGAATATCATCTACTTCTACGGTTTTATTGCGAATTTGTTGTAGGCTGATTTTATCCGGTAATAAAGATACCACAGCATCATATAAACGCATGCCCGGATGTGCCTTACGTCGTTCTATTTTTCTTGGTACTTTAAAACTATATTCTGCATCTAATATCGTCTGCTTAAAGTCAATGAATTGAATGGGTATATCCTCTTCGTTATTAATTTCAACGAGCCATGATCCAAAGCTATGGTATTCTTGTTCGAGTTTATTCATATTGAACCTCCTTGCTAAACCGGGTTGATTTTTAAGAATCTCTTCTGTCATCTTACCAAGTAGTTGATAGAGTGTCTGCTTATCTTTATCCTCGAGTACTTGAAATAAAGCTTCTAGAAACTGTTCTTTTCTAACTTTTCTTAGGGTGATGATTTCCTGACCACTTTCAGTAAGCTGAAGATTATACGTTCTTTTGTCTTGTGGATGGATGGTTCTTGTTATTATACCTTTAGCTTCCAAGCGATTAACCGTACTTGTTATTGTACTGTTAGGTGCATCAAGATACATTATCACCTTTTTGATTGCAATGGTTGGCTCAAGTTCAAATAAATTAAGCACATCCATATCGATGGCGTTCAGCTTTTTTTCTAAAGGACTTTGTAAAGGCATATCACTGTCTAGACTCTTATAGTATTGAAACAGTTTTTGAATATTTTCTCTAGACGCTTTAACCCACATATCTATATAATCTTCCAAGGAATCACAACCTTTATATTTTCGAATATCGTATATTACGATTATCGTAATATTATTTTACCATATAAAAATAAAGCAGTCAAGTTAGGCAACCGCTTTATTGTTTATATGGTTAAGTATTTTTCATCATCTTTTACTATTGGCTAATTTATATAGTCTCTTATTACGCATCAAAAAACGGACTTTCCAATAACTCAATACTTTTTTCTTTAGGCTTTATTCTTACAACACAACCAAGAGGCAGAATCAACTTTGGATCTGTATGTCCAAAATCCATATTAAAAACTACCGGAATATCCTGCACATTAAATTCCACTTTCATAATATCCATTACAATGTTTTTAAGGGATTCTTTCTCCTCTTCACTATAATCCTTAGGCCTTGCAATCAAAAGACCTTTAATGCTATTTAAAATACCCTGTATACCGTAGTTACGGAGCATATATCCGACTGCCATAGGGCTTGGCTTTTCTTCAGATGTTTCTAAAAACAATACCTTATTATACCAAAAATCAGGTTCTGGCCAATATTTGGTCCCCTTTATAAATTCAAGGACTTCAATACATCCGCCCCACAATTCACCTTCTGACGGATCATCATCCAAATAGAATTCAAAACCATTTTCATTATCACAAAAGGCCTCGCATTGGCCAACCAAGTCTATATCAGACCAATCCATATAACCATTGGTGTATGCCTTATAAGGCTTATAAACATATGTTTTATTGTTTTTTAGAAGCATATCTTTAAGATGCTTTTCATAGGATTGATCCATATTTTTCAGCTGAGCCAACCCAGCCATGACAGAAGGACCATAGAATGTTACCAAACCCCATTTGTTGAAGTAGCTTAAAAAAGTGGTTGCATCTGAGAATCCCATGATGAATTTGGGATGGTTCATAATAATATCCATATCCAGGTGTTCAAGTATTCTCACTGACTCATACCCGCCAATGGTACATATAATGCCATCAATATGCTCATCTTGAAAAGCACGTTGAATATCATCTGCCCTTAGCTTTGGATTGGTGTACAAGTCCTTACTTAACATTCTAGAAGTGGGATACTCAATCATGTTAAAACCAAAAACTTCTGAAAGATTTTTAAGCCCCATTTCATAAATGTGCGGAAATACTGCTGCCAATCCGTTTGATGGTGATATTATGGCAATATTAGATCCCTTTTTCAAACTTTTAGCTTTCACTTTTGTTTTTTTCATAACATGGCCTCTTTCTGGAGTAACAAATACACATAATTTTCAGTCACCACGGATGTGTCTGCCAATAAGTCTATCACGTGTTGTTTATATGGTGTAAACGCTACAAGTAGGTACATAGGCCAAATGATTTTCTGCAAGTAGCGACCAAATAATTCTCTTACCAAAACCGTAGACCAAGACAATTCTTCCTCTTTGAAGCAAATAACGCGTAAACCAAATACCATTTTTCCTAATGTCTGTCCTTGATTTAGTTTCGTCATTAAGACAAAATATGCTAGAAATAGAATGACGGACAGCGCTGTTTTAATAAATCCTTCTCCTAGAAAGAAAAGCATTATTCTTTGTATGCTACCGACAAGGATTAAGTCCAGTAAATAAGCAAAAAAACGCATCCAAAATCCTGCATAACTAATTTTGGGGTATCTATTAAACTCCTCCATACTAGTATCCTCCGTAAATATACATAAATCCTTGTTTACTGTTTATACCCGATATATTAATATCACCTATCGAACCCATGTTTCTGCTCCTTACCAACATTGTCATTTCGGTCATAAATTCATTTAGGAAAGGAAATTCCGAACTTGAGTAAGAAAATATTTGTGCATTTTCAAGTTCATAAGTACTTTCTAAATCTAGCATCGCTTGGTCATAATACCCAATCGCATCTATAAGACCAACCTTAAGAGCTTGCTCTCCATCATAAATACGCCCATCTGCTAATTTATAGACAAGCGATCTATCCATGTTCCTGCCATCTGCAACAACATCAACAAACCGTTCATACATGTCGTCAACGAGATCTTGTAATACCTTAATATCTTCTTCAGTCGCCGGACGCGTCGCTGAGCCAACATCCTTTAAATCACCACTTTTAACGGTCGTATCTTCAACGCCATACTTTTCCATTAATCCGGATAAATTTAGTCCGGACATGATAACGCCTATAGATCCTGTTATGCTCTCTTTTGATGCAAAAATTTTATCAGCATCCGCTGAGATATAATAGCCTCCGCTCGTCGCCATACTTTCCATCACCACGTAAATCGGAATGTCTCTTAGTTCTTTCATTTCTTTAATTTTATCTCTTAATTCTGCACTTTCATAGACACCACCACCTGGGGTATCCACCTTAATCACCAAAGCCTTTATAGAAGTGTCCTCAATAATCCTATCTAAATCACTTAAGATTTTTTGATGGTCATAGCTCGGAGAAGTAAAATAGCTTTGTGTGCCTTGAACCATAATGCCTGTCACTTCAATAACAACAATTCTTTTATCTGTTAAACCCTCTCGCAAAATGTTCTCCGACATTGCATCACTCATTAACGATTCCCATAAAGATGTTTTTTCCACATCTTTTGTCAATACATTTCCTATTGCTGAAATCACCAGTGATGAAAAAAATACCACCACAGCTAATCCAATAGCTAACCATCTTTTTGTATTCATAATAATCTCCTTGTCATCTCAATAAATATTTTATATGTATTCTATCATACTAAATATACATTAGAATACAATTAAAACAAGTAAAACTTATAAAAAGATAATTAACAGCTCAACTTTACCGGATGATTTCTAAGTTCGTAGTTAGCAAGCTAGCTTAATCTACAAGTGGGAAAGTTGTGTTAATAAGTAACTGACAAGCCATTCATCATATTATTAAACATCCTCTTGTTTCCCATAAAACTAAAATGTGGATAGCCACCGTAAGTGTTTTTGTACAAATAGCCACAGTTCCAATGAACGTCTCTTCCTGTTTTTTTAATTGTCATTATATTTTCGTCTTCACTTTCATCTTCAATATAACAATGACTTTTATGGAACTCATGACCACACATCCGATCACCCTTATTACCTATAAAGCAGTCTTTATCTAAAGTAATATCAATATAGCCAAACCTCTGAAGCCTTGAAGCCATTTTTATTTCGCCTTTAAAAATACCGACCATTTTATAACCCTCTATGGCCTCATTTAAGTACATATATCCTCCGCATTCTGCAAATATATAGCCACCTTTTTCAGAATACATTCGAATGGCCTCTAGCATTTCATGATTATCTGATAAGGCTTCCTTATATAGCTCAGGATAACCCCCACCTAAATAAAGCAGATGACAATCCGGTAGACTTGAATCTGATAAAGGTGAAAAATAAATGACTTTTCCGACGGATTTTAACATCTCCAAATTCTCTTTGTAAAAAAATGAAAATGCCTTATCTTTTGCTACACCAATAATAAGGTCTTTTTTTTTAACCTCACTAATTTTTGGTGTTTGTTTAGGAATCGTTTTGCACATGGATAAAATTGTGCTCAAATCAATGGTTCTTTCAACGACTTTTGCTAATTGATCTAGATTAGAGTCCAGTTTTATCATTTCATCACTTTGAACAAGACCAAGGTGTCTACTTTTAAATTCTATCTCCGGGATTGTGGGAAGGTATCCAAGGACTTTAACACCTACATGGTTTTCTATTTGAACACGTAACATTTCATAATGGGCTTCTGTAACCTTATTAAGGATGACACCGGTAATATTATTATGACCAAAATCTACCATACCTTTGATTTTGGTCACCGCTGTAAACATCTCTCCTTTTGGGGTATATATTAGAATCGTATTGACCCCTATTTTATTAGAAATATCATAACTGGAATTTTCAAAAGTATTATAGATACCGTCATAATAACCCATAGCCCCTTCAATGATACAATAATCTGTATCCGGCTTGACATAAGTGAATGCTTCAAGCATCCCTAAGTCACCTTGCAGATGCAGGTCCAAATTACCAGCCATATTTTTAGCTGCCATTTCTAAAAAACCTTTGTCAATATAATCCGGACCCGTTTTAAAAGGGCTAATAAGATACCCTTTATTATGTAATGCCCTAATAATACCTGAAGTGACCGTTGTCTTTCCTGATCCACTGGATGGTGCCGCAAACAAAATACCCTTCATCTTATTACCTCCATATATTGGTTAATGTGTCAAAACTATATAGTTGAACTTTCACATAGAATATATAATTACGAATGCATCAACGTAATTTATATTATGTGTGAATTAGTGAAACTTAGTTTTGACCC
>PGZS01000247.1 GCA_002841435.1 Firmicutes bacterium HGW-Firmicutes-3
TGAAGCCTCCTTAATTTGAACATAAGTAACTCTGTCCTTGATGTCTTTCTAAATTAGGAATACCTAGATATTAAAAAAGCACCAATCATCAAAGATGAACGGCGCCTATTGGGGGTTCTAGGTCACACTTATCTTTCAATGATACACATTGTAGGAATTTGCACATGACTATGAGCTTAACATCATAGTTGTTGCAGGGTTTCATAGGGCCTGTCCCTCCACCACTCTTGATAAGTTATATTTAATTTTGGTATTAGCATAGGATTTTCATAAGTCGACTCCTTCTCAATATGAATCACTTTTTTTTGGATAAGATGAATTATATGATGTTTATACATATAGTTCAACCGTTATATTTATGCGTTATTACACATCCTCTCCCAAACAAGCCCACTATATGGCGTTTTTAATTACGCAAACTTATTTCGTATTATTGTAGATTTTCTTTTTTTACAAAAAAAAATAAGAACATGTATAACATGTTCCTACTTTATTTGGAACCGATAGAATAACCCGTCAAATGACGGCTCATCTTCCATATAAGACTTCATATGATCCATCATGGTCGTGTTGGCATATAAAATCCTATTTGGATCTGTTCCCTTTAGAATGAGGTCCTTAGGCACATCAAATGTCGGTATAACAGAAATGACTTTGTCCGACCAATGGGTATAGGTTGGTGTGTATGCAACTTCTACAATCTTCGGCCGTTGATCATCCACCTGTTCCACTACCACTTCAAAAATCAAACCAATATCCTTGTGAGGGCCTTTCCCATCCACATTTCTTTGAGAAGAAATGAAGTTGCCCAATGAGTAAATCACAACCCCAACTCTTGTACTACCGTCTTCCTCAACCATCTCCTTCAAAGCGATTGGTTGCAACACATGGGGATGCCCACCTAAAATAATATCAGCACCGGCTTCAAAAAGCTGATTCACTATTGGCTTTTGATAATTCTCATCCGGAAATGCTTTATATTCATTGCCATAATGAAGCATCACCACCACAAGACCATCGGTAGTTTTTTTGGCTAAAGTAACTTTTTCAAGCATTTCTTTAACATAACTTTCGTCGTACATGTTCAGATGGTTCACCATATAATCTTCATCTTCTTTAAGCGTAAAACCGTTCATGCCATAGGTATAGCTAATCATGGCAAATTCAATACCATCAATATCAATGGTCTTAATGGTACCTTCATCTTCCTGTGAGGCATAAGTACCTATATGCTCTAATTCATTTTGTTTCAGTACTTCTAATGTTCTAAGTAATCCTTTTGTCCCTGTATCCAGAGAATGGTTATTTGCCGTTGAAACCAAATCAAAACCGGCTGCTTTTATATTCCGTGCTAAAACATCGGGGCTGTTAAAGGTTGGATAACCGCTATAACCTCTAAATACAGTTTTTTCATTCTTGACCCTGTGAGTACCTACACCACCAAAAGTCGTCTCAAGGTTACCAACTGCGAAATCTCCAGCCTGAATAATAGGTGCTACGTACCTAAAAGCTTCAGAAAAGTCAAAGTCAACACCATTATAACCACGTCTCAATTGATAGACATGCATCATAATGTCTCCAACGGATAAAAGTGATATACGTTTGGTTTCGCTAATTACTTCTTCTTGAATTTCTTCTTGTTGAATTGCTTCTTGATTCGTATTTAATCGTACTTCTTCGGAATTGGTATTTTCCTGATTTTCTTTTGGCTCGACCACTTTTCGATTACCCATAATACAACCCGAAAGAATAACCAGTACAATTAGCCATAAAGTCAAAACTCTTATTAGTCTCATGTCATCTCCTTAAAAATGTAATCTTAAATCATACCTCTATTTTTTCCAAAAAAACATCTTTTGTCAAGTACTTGAACTTATTTATGGAGCAAACCTTTTCGAACATGTTTACCAAGTTGTACAACCACAAGAGGTACTAAGGATAAAATCCCAATACTTGTTAACTGAGACGTTGTTAATGGACTGATTTCAAAGATACCCTGTAATGGTTTTAGTAAAAGGACAGATCCAAGTAACACGATACCCAAAATCAACGCCAAATAGGTAAAAGGATTCATAAAAAGGGTTTTAAAAGTCAAAGGATCATCCATACGACAATTAATACCGTGTACCAATCTGGACAAACTCAAAGTTGCAAA
>PGZS01000042.1 GCA_002841435.1 Firmicutes bacterium HGW-Firmicutes-3
GGTTAGAAAAGATGGGCATAAGGAAGAACGGTAAGTTTACGGATCGAGCAGGCGACGCGTCCATTTTTCTTAAGTAGAACAAGGGGGAATCTTTATGAAACTTAAGACGAAACTGTTTGGTGTTTCGTATGCGTTTACGTCTGTAAAAGAAGTATTGGCTAAGGCCAATGAAGAAAAATCCGGAGACATATACTTAAAGATTGCCGCCGAAACAAACCAAGAAAGGGTAGCTGCAAAAAGGGTTCTAAGTGAACTAACTTTAGAAGACTTAAGGAATAATCCGGTGATTCCCATGGAAGAAGATGAAGTGACGAGGGTCATTGATGGTTTGGTGAATGAAAGCATTTATAATGACATCAAAAACTGGACAGTTGGTTATTTAAGGGAATATGTACTGATGCATTCGACGACCAATGAGGATATCAAGCGTATCGGAAGAGGCCTTACAGCCGAAATGGTAGCCGGTGCTGCAAAGCTTATGTCGAATATGGATTTGGTATATGGGGCCAGTAAAATCAACATATGGGGTAAAGCCAATACCATCGTCGGCTTACCGGGAACCCTTTCTTTTAGACTTCAGCCCAATCATCCGACAGATGATCCTGAGGGCATCATAGCTTCAATAATGGAAGGCTTGTCCTATGGTTCGGGCGATGCGGTTATTGGCGTCAATCCGGTTGAAGATACAGTGGGCAATACCAAGAACATCATGAACTGTATCTATGATTTTATGATGAAGTGGGAGGTACCAACCCAAACCTGTGTGTTGTCTCATATATCCACGCAGATGGAAGCCGTCAGACAAGGAGCACCGGTTTCAATCTTTTTTCAAAGTGTCGCTGGAACTGAGGATGCAAACAAGGCTTTCGGAATTGATGCAATCTTAATTGATGAAGCATTCGAACTGATTAAGAAGCAAGGCATAGCACCAGGACCGAATCTTATGTATTTTGAAACGGGACAAGGTTCAGAGATGTCACTGGATACGGACCATGGTGTAGATGAGATGACACTTGAAGCGAGAAGTTATGGCTTTGCAAAAAGATACAATCCGTTTATGGTCAACAATGTATCAGGCTTTATTGGACCGGAAACATTATATGATGGCAGACAAATGATTCGGGCAAATCTTGAGGATCATTTTATGGGAAAACTCATGGGCTTACCCATGGGCATGGCACCATGTTATACAAACCATACTAAAATGGACCAAAATGACCAAGAAATAGCGACCATGTTACTTGCTATGGCCGGTTCCAATTATTATATGGGTGTACCGGTGGGAGATGACATCATGTTAAGCTACCAGGACACCAGTTTTCACGATGATGCAACGTTACGTGAATTGCTAAATAGGAAACCGACCAAAGAGTTCTTTAAGTGGCTCATGGAAATGGGCATCATGGATGAAAGCGGCAAGCTAACAGCAAAAGGTGGAGATCCATCAATATTTTTAAAAAGGTGAGGTGAATTAAATGATATCTGAGAAAGAATTAAAAGTAATTGTAGAGCAAGTATTATCAGAGATGAAAAACAAGGATTTTGCAGAATCAAAGAAAGACACCGGAACAAGTCAAAGCGAAGTTGACCATATAGATGACAATGAATTGTCAGATATTACGATGGTGGATATGAGAAAACAGTTGTTGGTTCCGAATCCTGAAAACAAAGAAGACTATTTGCAGATGAAAGCAAAAACCTCCGCTAGGGTTGGTGTGTGGCGAGCAGGTCCAAGGTATAAGACCGAAACTTTACTAAGATTCAGAGCGGATCATGCCGTAGCCATGGATGCCGTTTTTACAGATGTATCCGAAGAGATTATTGCTGAAATGAATCTTTTCACTGTAAAAACCAAATGTAAGGACAAAGATGAGTATTTAACCAGACCGGACCTTGGTAGAAAATTTGACGATGAAGAAGTTGCGATTATGAAAGAAAAATGTAAAATGAACCCACAAGTTCAGGTTATTGTAGCAGATGGGTTAAGCTCGACAGCAATAGAAGCCAATATTAGAGACATACTACCGGTTATATTCCAAGGTCTAGAAGGTTATGGCATCAAAGCCGGAACACCTTTCTTTATCAAATACGGTCGTGTACCTTCTATGGATGTTGTATCTGAAGTTACAGGCGCTGACATTACATGTTTATTAGTAGGAGAAAGACCGGGACTTGCTACAGGTGAAAGTATGAGTGCATACATAGCTTATAAAGGAACTGTAGGTATGCCAGAGGCAAGAAGAACAGTGGTTTCTAATATCCATCAAGGCGGAACCGCAGCAGTAGAAGCTGGCGCTCATATAGCACACATATTAAAAGAAATGCTGGACCAAAAGAAAAGTGGTCTGGAATTACAATTGTAAAATAAGGAGGGACAAGAATATGAAGAATGATGCAATTCGTGCAAGTGTACTGAGTGTTAAACTAATTCCTAATGTGGATCCTGATCTGGCTAAAGCATTGGAACTAAAACCGGATCAAAGGTGTATTGGTCTGGTTACATCCGATTGTGATGATGTTTCTTATACTGCACTGGATGAAGCGACCAAAAAAGCTGAAGTTGAAGTGGTGTATGCAAAATCATTTTATGCTGGAGCAGGCAATGCTTCTACAAAACTAGCCGGTGAGTTTATCGGTATTTTGGCAGGGGCCAATCCGGCAGAAGTAAGAAGTGGCTTAGATGTAGTGGTTGACTTTATAGCAAACGATGCTTGTTTCTATAGTGCCAATGATGATGACACCATCCCTTATTACGCCCACTGTATTTCAAGAACGGGATCTTATTTGTCCAAGATGTGTGGTTTAGAGGAAGGCGAAGCCCTTGCGTATTTGATTGCACCACCAATAGAAGCCGTATATGCACTTGATGCAGCACTCAAATCTGCAGATGTTAGGATGGTACAATTTTATGGACCGCCATCTGAGACAAACTTTGGTGGTGGACTATTAACAGGTAGTCAGTCCGCTTGTAAATCCGCTTGTGATGCTTTTGCAGCCGCTGTGAATTTTGTTGCAGATGATCCAACCAAATACTAATAAGAAAATGTGGTGAAAAATATGAAAAATATGGCCCTGGGAATGGTAGAAACATATGGATATGTAGGGGCAATTGAAGCCGCCGATGTATGTTTGAAGGCAGCCAATGTGACACTGTTAGGTTGTGAGTTTGTAAAGGGCGGATTGGTTACCATACATATTAAAGGTGACGTAGGCGCTGTAAAAGCATCCATAGACGCTGCTGAGGCGGCAGTGAAAAAAATAGGTCATCTGTTATCCACTCATGTAATTCCAAGACCCAGTGATGATGTAGAGAAAATATTACCAATGCCTTATCTTGAGATTCATGAGAAGAAAAGTCAAGAGATTCATGTGAAAGATCAGCAGGTTAAGGAGAAACTTAATCAAGAAGTGGTTAAAGAAGAAGTTGACACCATGAAAACAGTCAAGATCATAGAAAATGACAGCTTGGAGTCAGCTCAATCACCTAAAAGCAAAGAAGCATTAAGTGCCCTTAAAACAGTTGAATTAAGAGCCCTTGCCAGAAAAATTGATCATCAACCTGAAAGCGCATTTTCTATTGAAAGAAATCAAATCAAGTATTCTAAAAAAGATGAACTGATTGAAGCCATCTTGAAGTATTACAAGGGGGTGAAATAGGAGATGATCAAGGACAAAGATTTAAGCTCGATACAAGATGTAAGAGATTTAATACAAAAAGCAAAAGAAGCACAGCACTTACTTAAATTAAAAAGCCAAGAAGAAATTGATGGGATTGTAAAAGCTATGTATGAAGTGGCTTATAAAGAATCGGAACGATTGGCCAAAATGGCGGTAAGTGAAACGGGATTTGGTGTTTATGAACATAAAATCATAAAGAACAAATTTGCCAGTAAAGCGGTTTATGAGTACGTAAAAGATATGAAGACGGTAGGGATCATTAAGGAAGACGAAAAGAAAAAGCTACTGGAAATTGCAACCCCAGTAGGGGTGATTGCAGGACTGGTACCTTCTACCAACCCTACCTCAACCGCGATCTACAAAGCTCTCATAGCCATAAAATCAGGCAATGCCATCATATTTAGTCCACATCCAAATGCACAAAATTGCATTAGGGAAACGGTCAGGATTATGGAGGAAAAAGCTGTTGAAGCAGGCGCACCAAAAGGGATCATAGGATGCATGTCTATTCCTACCTTGGAAGGTACAGATGCACTGATGAAACATAAAGATGTATCCTTAATCTTAGCGACAGGTGGTTCTGCAATGGTTAAAGCAGCTTATAGTTCAGGTACACCGGCTCTTGGTGTTGGACCGGGGAATGTACCGGCATTCATTGAAAGAAGTGCAGATATTCCATTGTCCGTGAAAAGAATCATGGACAGTAAGACCTTTGACAATGGCACCATATGTGCTTCAGAACAAGCGGTGATAACAGAGACTTGTATTAAGGACCAAGTTATTATGGAGTTAAAAAAAGCCGGTGCATATTTTTTAGTAGGAGAAGACTTAGACAAAGTCGCAAAAACAATTCAAAATGCATGCGGTCAGCTCAATGCTAAGATTGTCGGCAAGTCGGCAATCGAGATAGGGAAGATGGCAGGCATTGTAGTACCGAGTGATACCAGAGTGCTCATTGCAGAGCAAACCCATGTGGGCATACAGTATCCGTTTTCCAGAGAAAAATTAGCACCGATTTTAGCATTTTACACTGAAGAGAACTGGGAAAAAGCGTGTGAAAAGTGTATGGCATTGTTAGAGTATTATGGGCTTGGCCATTCATTGGTGATTCATTCAAAAGATGAAGAAGTCATAAAAGCCTTTGCATTGAAGAAACCGGTATCAAGACTTCTCGTTAATACCCCTTCTTCTCAAGGCGCCATAGGTGCAACGACAAACATGGCACCATCCATGACACTAGGGTGTGGCGCGGTTGGAGGAAGTTCAACTTCAGACAATGTGACCCCTCTTAATTTGATTAACATAAGAAGGGTGGCTTATGGAACGAAAGAAGTAGAAGATATCCAACATGAATATGAGGATGAAAAGGTAATCCGCGCATCCTCACATTTGGAACTGGATGTTGAGACAATCACAAAAATTGTTTTGAAAGAGTTACAGAATTATAAGTAAACATTAAAAGTAACTAACATAGGTAAAAGGCACAAACAAATATAACATATAAAACAATAAACTTTAGGAGGATATGAATATGGCAAATGCAAATGCATTGGGAATGATTGAAACAAAAGGTTTGGTAGGGGCTATAGAAGCAGCAGATGCAATGGTAAAAGCAGCAAATGTTACCCTTATTGGAAAAGTGCTTGTTGGTGGTGGTCTTGTTACAGTTATGGTTCGAGGTGATGTAGGTGCGGTTAAGGCGGCTACAGATGCGGGAGCAGCAGCAGCGGATCGTATTGGAGAATTGGTTTCAGTTCATGTTATACCAAGACCACATAGTGACGTAGAATTAATATTGCCTAAGTTCGAAGGTTAAGAATGAATGTTTATTTGCCTCGCCTCTAAAGGCGAGGCAATACTAACAAAGGATGTGATAGGGATGCATGTTTTAACGGAAGCAGTTGTAAGGTCAATTCTAAAAAAAGACAAGGTGAAGGAACTGGTAGTCAATCCAGATACAATCATTACGCCTTCTGCCAGAGAATATTTAAATGAGAATAAAATCAAACTCGTATTTGAGAAAGATACTCATGTGCGCGCTCATATTGGTGAAAAAAATAAAGATGAAAAAGAAATTATTGGTGTAGAAGAAATAAAGTTTATACCCAAATATGTTGCCAAAGATACAGGCGGTTTTTTTGAGAAGAAACCTGAAGATATGACCCAGCTATATGGGAATGAATTGGTGCTAAAAAACCATCCTAGTATATTATTCCGGGGTAAAGTGGATAGCCTTCAATCAAAAATACTCGAGATTCAAGTGATGGCAGATAGAAATAAGTGCGAGAAGCTGATACAAGAACTTCAGGAGGTACTTCAATATGTTAGAAACATATTAAGGGCAGAAGTTATAAAAGAAGAAACAGAAGAAATTTGTCTCTTTGGACTACTTGAAGATGATATTAGAAGTATGTCACATAACCCTAAGAAACATATAGGGGTGGCACATATATTGCCGGATTATAAAATGGGAGAGATACTGATTGGTTTAAATGCAATTCGAAGTGGAGCCAGAGAAGTAGAGCTTTGCTCAATTCCATTGAATCGGAAGGATATTACCAAGTCGTTAAACAGGTTAAGTAGCGCTGTATATGTGATGATGTGTAGATATTTGTCCGGATATTATAATTAACGGAGGATCAATATGGATGAAGTGATGGTTAAAGAGGTCGTAAAAAGAGTCATTAAGGAGATAGGTTTACGAGAAAAAAATTGGCGAACAGTGCCTATAGAAGCTTCTGCAAGACATGTACATCTATGTCAAGAGGATGTGGAACGCCTTTTTGGAGAAGGTCATAGACTCACACCGGTAAGAGATTTGTCTCAGCCAGGGCAGTTTCTCAGCCAAGAAAGGGTGACGATCCTAGGTCCAAAAGGTTTGTTTAAAAACGTTGCCATCCTAGGACCGGAGAGAAACGAAACACAGGCAGAGATTTCTAGAACAGATGCATTTGGTTTAGGTATAGATGCACCGGTTAGAGAATCAGGTAAGATTGAAAAAAGTTCACCTATTTATTTATCCGTGGGTAAGAATATGATTAGGGCAGAAAAAGGGGCTATCGTTGCTAAAAGACATGTTCATATGACATCAGAAAATGCTTTGGATTATGGCCTGAAAGATAGGCAGATTGTAGCTGTTAAAGTATTGAGTGATCGACCGGTTATATTTGAAGATGTTGTAGTAAGGGTTAATGATCAGTTTAGTTTGCATATGCATATTGATCTAGATGAAGCCAATGCCTGTGGTTTTTATGAAGGTATGAAAGGTCAAATACTTGTGGAAGAAGGGGCTTAAGAATGTTAGACATGACAAAATCTGAGCATTTAATATCTCAATTGGAAGAAACCATTCATAATCCCAGAAAAATGGTAGAGGGGGATGAACTGCTTGTAGGTGTTGACCTTGGAACAGCATACATTGTCATTGTAGTCCTTGATAAAGACAAAAAGCCTGTAGCCTGTGAGATGGAATTTTCTCAAGTCATAAGAGACGGTTTAGTTGTGGACTATGTAGGTGCCACGCAAGTGGTTAGGAAATTAAAAGATAAGATTGAAAAGAAGATAGGCATCAAACTCACAAAAGCGGCAATCGCCGTACCACCGGGGACAAGTGACCGTGACAGTAAAACCCATATGTATGTAGTAGAAGGTGCAGGAATTGAAGTGACGAACATCCTGGATGAGCCAACAGCAGCCAATTCCGTGCTGAATATTGAAAATGGTGTCATAGTGGACATTGGTGGGGGAACAACAGGCTTGTCTATAATCAAAGAAAAGCAGGTCGTCTATGTAGCTGACGAAGCAACAGGTGGAACACATTTGACATTGGTCGTGGCCGGTAATTATAAGATTAAGTTTGAAGAGGCAGAAATAGTTAAAACAGACCTGAGTAAACAACATGAAATATTTTCAATGGTAACACCTGTTATTGAGAAAATCGCAACTATTGTGAACGACCATATTAAGAACCATGAGGTGAAAGCCATATACCTTGTTGGAGGCACAAGTTGCTTAGAGAAAATTGAAAAAATTATTGAAAATGTCACAGGTATAAAGACCATTAAGCCTAAGAATCCATTTTTAGTTACACCACTTGGCATTGCTATGAATTGCTAGGCAAAGGATGTGAGCATATTGAATATAGAATCCATGGATCAAGAAAAGTTGATTGAAAGTATCGTAAAAGAAGTCATGATAAGGTTGGTAGAAAAGCATACTATAAATGACTTAGAAAACGCCATAAAAAAAGAAAAGATTCTGGCAATCGCTTTGTCAGACCATAAGATACTGAGCCAGCTTCGTCATCGTTATAGAATCGACCTTTATGAGGATTATAATGAACATGAAGAACATATAGATATAAATGTTTATGATTTTATACTACTTGGAAGTATAAGTCACCAGGAGCTTGTACATATATCTATGGGACTTGCAAACAACCCAGTCTCTTCATGCGTCATTGAGGCTATTTTGGCGGGCAAAAAAATCTATATTCTTGAAGAAGGGATAACCTATCAGAAATATGAAGATACTTCAAATACCAATTTTTACAACATGCTTAAAGGCTATGAAGAACAGCTGAAAGCATTTGGAATAGAATGGATCTATACAAATGAAATTCTTGGAAAGATAGAGAAATCAGAAACTGCTAAAGAAGTATATATGGCGGAAGAATATGTTATACAAGTCAAGATTATAACAGAATCTCTAGCAAAGCAGTATCATAAAAAAGGCTGTCAGCAATTTTTGATTAAGAAAAACACCATAGTAACACCTTTAGCACGGGATTATATAAGAGACAACAAGATAAATATGATAACCACATAAACTCAAATGGAGGAAGGTATATATGATTGTAGGCATTGTAATCGGAAATGTATGGGCAACAAGAAAAGATGAAAATTTAAATGGGTTGAAACTACTGGTGATAAAACCATTGGATTACGTTTCGGATAAAGACCTGCCTACATTTGTTGCTGCGGATAGCATCGGTGCAGGGATTGGTGAAACTGTATTGGTGGTTAACGGTAGTTCTGCAAGAATGGCACTTGGCAGAAAAGATATACCTGTAGATGCAATCGTAGTGGGTATCATTGATGCTGTAGATGTCTAGTGAATAAGAATGAGAAAGGGGGTGCAAAGCCTTGGATTTGCTACAGAAAATATTTGATGCCGGTGTGGTAGGTGCCGGAGGTGCCGGTTTCCCAGCCCATATTAAGCTAAACTGTAAAGTAGAGTATTTTATTATTAATGCAGTAGAATGTGAACCACTCATGCATACAGATAAATACATCATCATGAACAAAGGCAAAGAGATTGTTTTGGCGGTTGAAGAAATCGGAAAGCTTGTAGGCGCAAATCAATGCGTCATAGCCATTAAGGAAAAAAATACCAAGGAAATTAAGCACTTAAGAGAAATCATAGAAGCACTCGGCTCTAGGATTACCTTGTTCACGATGGGTGATTATTATCCTGCTGGTGATGAACAGATGATGGTTTATGAAATTACAGGAAAATCTATTCCTGAGGCAGGAATCCCCTTAGATGTTGGTGCTGTTGTTTCTAATGTGGGTTCTATTGTGAATATCTATGATGCAATGATGGACAAGCCGGTTGTAGATCGGTTCTTGACGATAGCCGGAGATGTAAAGAATCCTACTATGATTAAGGTACCGATTGGTATTTCCGTAAAAGCATGTATAGAGGCAGCAGGTGGTTCAACATTAAAGGAGTATGCCATTATTATGGGTGGTCCTATGATGGGAACCATTATTGATGACGATGAAGCTGAAAACTATTTCATAAAGAAAATGGATGGATCCTTGATTGTCCTACCCAAAGACCATTTTGTAGTAGAGAGAAAGAGAAAATCCATAGAAAAAATCATCAATGAAACCAAGACGGCATGTATACAATGTCGCTATTGTACGGATTTATGCCACAGATATCTGTTGGGGCACCAATTGAGACCCCATAAAATCATGAGAAACATTGGTGTGTCAGATCACGATGAAGCAATTATGAAGGAAGCATTGTTATGTTGTGAATGTGGTATATGTGAAATCTACGCTTGTCCTATGGGACTTTCGCCTAGATTGGTGAATGTACACGTCAAGAAGGAATTGTATAAAAAGGGTATTCGACCAGAAAAAGGAAGTCTTGATCTTGAAAGCAGAGATATGATGGAATATAGAAAAATTCCAAGCTATAGACTCATTTCTAGACTGGATTTGCTTAAGTATTACGGTCAGCCGATAGATGATTGCAAGGATTTAACGACGGAGGAAGTCGCCATAGACATTAAGCAGCATATCGGAAAACCAGCCACCCCTATTGTTACCGTTGGTGACGTTGTATCAAAAGGGCAGATGATTGGGAAGGTAGAGCGAGATGAAATGGGTGCCAATATTCATGCAAGTATAGATGGTACTGTTATACAAGTAACTGAGAAAATAACGATTAAGAGTAATGGGGTGGTTTCATGATTCGGACGATCGGGCTGATAGAACTTAATAGCATTGTCAAAGGCATAGAGGCAGCGGATGCCATGATTAAGGCCGCTGAAGTAGATTTGATTCTTGCAAACTCCATATGTCCAGGAAAGTATATTGTGCTCATCTCTGGGGATGTAGGGGCAGTAAAAGCCGCTCTTGAAGCTGGGAAAGAAGTGGGGAAACAGTATATTGTTGATGACCTTATATTGCCAAGCATACATGCTCAAATCATTAATGCCATCAACGGTTCTACCCAAGTGGGAGAGGTGAATGCAATCGGCGCAATGGAATTTTTTAGCATAGCCACTTGTATTGTAGCAGCAGATGCGGCGGCAAAAGCGGCATCGATTAATCTTATTGAGATTAGACTCGGTTTTGCAATTGGTGGCAAATCATTTGTTACATTTAGCGGAGATGTTAGTGAAGTTACAGAGGCTATTGAAGCAGGTTCTAATATAGGCAAAAAAAATGGTATGTTATTGGCAAAAGTGGTCATTCCATCGCCTAGAAAAGAATTGTTTGAGAAACTCTTATAATTAGGAGGAACTGATATGGGTAAAGTATTACTTACAAAGAATAATATTGAAGAATATATTTCAAAAAGTCAGTCAAAAATATATGTGGACAAAAATATGATTCTGACCTCAGGTGCTCAAGACATCATCAGAAACAGAGGTATTTCCATCATATATGACAAATCACGGGAAGAGAAATCAGAAGATGCTATTTGTTCCGCGACAGAGATGATTACGAAACAATTAATAAAAATCTTAAAAGAGCAACATAGCATAACAGATGAGGCACAAGTAAAAAATATTTGTAATTTGATTTTACAAAAAATTAATGAAAAAAAATAAAAATCAATAATATTAAAGGAGTGTAGAATGATGGCGAGTTATGCATTGGGTATGATTGAGACAAAAGGATTAGTAGGTGCGATTGAAGCGGCAGATGCGATGGTGAAAGCTGCAAATGTAACCTTGGTTGGCAAAGAAAAGGTAGGAGGTGGATTAGTTGCCGTCATGGTAAGGGGTGATGTCGGCGCGGTTAAAGCTGCAACAGATGCCGGAGCAGCAGCAGCAGAAAGAGTGGGTCAGTTAGTATCCGTGCATGTGATACCAAGACCCCATGAGGAAGTAGAACAAATATTACCAAACTTAAATTAAACCATATATAACATTAAATCAACTTTATTTTCTATTATAGGGAGGAAAAAAATGAGTATTAATGAGATAATTGTTTACATCATGGTAATTTTTATGGTTTTAGGTGCATTAGACAAAATTATTGGAAACAAGTTTGGATTAGGAGCTCAGTTTGATGAAGGCTTCATGGCGATGGGATCATTGGCGATTGCCATGATTGGGGTCATATCTTTGGCACCTGTGTTGGCAGCAATACTTTCGCCGATTGTAACACCGGTTTATACAATGTTAGGCGCAGACCCGGCGATGTTTGCAACAACACTACTGGCCAATGACATGGGTGGATACCCACTGGCTATGGAAATGGCTTTAACAGAAGAAGCAGGACTGCTTGCGGGTCTAATTCTTGGCGCGATGATGGGACCCACGATTGTATTTTCAATCCCTGTAGCTCTTGGAATTATTAGAAAAGAAGATCACAAATTCTTAGCAACAGGTATCCTTGCGGGTATGATTACCATACCAATTGGTGTTTTCTTTGGTGGTTTGGTAGCAGGATTTGATGTTGTCATGATTCTTAGCAACTTGGTTCCGATTATTATTGTATCCTTGTTGATTGCTATTGGTCTTTGGAAAATTCCCGATAGAATGATTAAAGGTTTTACAATATTTGGTAGAGGTGTAACCATTGTCATAACCATAGGTACAGCTGCAATTATTGTTGAGACACTCACTGGCATCGTTATTATTCCGGGAATGGCACCTATATCAGAGGGTATTGCCGTTATTGGTGCGATTGCAATAATGCTTGCAGGAGCGTTCCCGATGGTATATGTTATTACAAAAGTATTTAATAAACCATTACTAAGAATGGGTAAATTATTAGGTATGAATGATGTTGCTGCAGCCGGATTAGTAGCCACCCTTGCTAATAATATTCCTATGTTTGGTTTGATGAAAGATATGGATGACAGAGGTAAAATATTAAATGTAGCTTTTGCTGTAAGTGCAGCTTTTGTATTTGGGGATCACCTTGGATTTACTGCAGGGGTTGCTAGAGAGATGATATTCCCAATGGTAGTTGGTAAACTTGTTGGTGGTATAACAGCGGTTATGGTAGCCATGATTATTGCGAATAAGATACTTGGCAAACCAGGGAAGACAAGTGAAGAAATACCACAGAATGTGGAGGCATAATTTATGGGTAATATGGACAGCAAAATGATAGAAGAGATTGTAAGAAAGGTTTTGCTAGAAATAGGCCAAGGGTCCAAAGAAGATTTTATAAAAGAAACCGATAAGAGCGGTGTATCCGTCATTAAAACAGAAACCGTTCATCCAGGCAAATTCGACACAGGCAAAGAAGGCGACCATGTATACCTAAAAGATGTATTGACAGTAGAAGAGAGTCCTAGGTTAGGTTGCGGGGTTATGGAAATGGATGCATCCACTTTTGACTGGACCCTTAAGTATGATGAAGTGGATTATATTATTGAAGGTGCCTTAGAGATTATTATCGGTGACCGTAAGATAACCGGAGAAAAAGGTGACATCATCTTTATTCCAAAAAACACTTCTATAAAATTCAGTGCACCAGGTCATACTAGGTTTCTGTATGTTGTATATCCTGCCAATTGGGATGAATTATAAAAAAGAAAAGTTTGCCTTGAACATAATCAAGGCAAGCTTTTTTTTGAGCAAAAAAATATTCTTAATATAAATGCTAATCCAAGCGACTAACCATCTTATCTTTCCCATCAAGCTTTGCTTTATACATAAGCTTATCAGCCTCATGGATTAATCCCTCAGGGTTAAGATGACATTCATGCTGATAGATAAGGCCGATACTTACGGTGTAGTTGATTAACTGATTTTTATAGTGCATCTCTTGTCTAATATTTTCTAGTATTCTTAAACCTATATCATTTGTTTTATCAAAATCAAGGGACCATAGTACAACCATGAATTCTTCTCCACCAAAGCGACAAATCAAGTCCTTTTCTCGGACACATGCTTTAATTTTCATTCCGGCATCACGGATAACGGCATCACCAGTTAGATGGCCATAATAATCATTGATGTGCTTAAAATCATCAATATCAATCATAAAAAGAGCTACGGAGAGATGTTTGACTGACAGTTCCTCAATTTTATTTTGATAGGTATCAATAAAGGTATGTCGATTAAGTAGGCCTGTCAAAGGGTCTTTACCAAGATAATCAATCATATCATAGTTCTCTTGGATAATCTTTTTATAGAAGTAAACAACAGGTGTGCTCACCATTCCAGAAACAAGAATAGCGGGAATAGATACGGATAAGGCAATCATCCAAGCAGGTGAATTATCAGGAATTTTCAGAATGAAAGGTAAAAAAGCTAAAGCCAAAAAAAGACTAAAAAAACAAATAAAACTAACGACCATCCAAATGGGATGTTTTCGAATATATTCTTTCATTAAAAGCCCCCTACGATTCTAAAGGCATCTCATGGATGCTAACTGTTCACATGTATAGTATGCATTATTTTTGATAAAAACGAAAAAGGTTATTCATAATACAAAAAAGTATATAATTAGCTTTTAGATTCAATGGCTAGTTGGAAAGCATCTTCTGTAATAAGTGGCTTAGAAAAATAGTAACCTTGAATGAGATCACAATTATTTTCCTGAAGGAATAGCAATTGTGACTCTTCTTCGACGCCTTCAGCGACGACTTGTAAGTTTAATTCATGTGAAAGCCCAATAAGCTGACGCACGAGATCTTGATCTTTTTTTGAATTTTGAAGATCATCAATAAAACTTTTGTCAATTTTCAACGTGTGAATAGGTAATGTTTTAAGATAACTAAGTGAAGAATACCCCGTCCCAAAATCATCAAGTGCTATACGAAAACCTAAGTCTTTAAGCTGTTGCAAGACATCAAGGGCAGTTGATGATATATCCAACATAATACTTTCAGTAATTTCAAGTTCAACACGACTCGGAGATAGATTGAAGTTCTTTGAAGCCTGAAAAATCAAATCAACAAAGCTAGGATTTTTTATCTGTAGGCCGGATATATTTATACAAATGTAATCAAATAAGGCTTCACTGGATAGCCAAGATGCTACTTGAGCAAAGACCTCATGAATCGCCCATTCACCTAGTCTATTAATTATACCCATTTCTTCTGCGATGGGTATAAATTCAGAAGGGGAAATATTTTGGCCGGATTCTGTTTTAAGGCGCATCAATGCTTCAAAAGACTGAAGATGTTTTGTTCTAGGGGTATACTGAGGTTGGTACATCATATAAATAAGATTGTCTTTTATAGAACGCCTCAATAAATCTTCGATTTCAAGTCGACGATTAACATGCTCGGTCATTATTTTTTTGTAGAAAACATGTTGAGATTTACCTGTTATCTTTGCTTGATACAAAGCTGTTTCAGCCTGTGATTTTAGGGTTTCGGCAATGGTGCTATCATGAGGACATGAACTGACTCCAAGACTGATACTGAGATAGATTTCGTGATTAGCAATAATTATTGGACTTGTAAAGGACTCGAGTATAGCGTTTGTAAATTCGTTGATTTGATATTCATTTGGACGATCAAGGAGAATATAAGCAAATTTATCGGCAGAGAGGTGATACAATTGGACTTTTGATTCAGCAAACTGCATCAATTTATTTGCAGTTTCTATTAATACCTTATCGCCAGTAGTATGGCCCAAAGAATAGTTGATTCTCATAAAAGCATCAATATCCAAATGAATGAGTGAAAAGTTAGGCGTAGGTAGTAATCCTAGTAATCTTTCGATTTCAAGGTCACATGCGATACGGTTTGGTAACTTAGTTAAAGAACTGGTAAAAGCTAACTCTTCAATACGTTTTTTGCTCAAGGTGAGTTCATGTTGATGCTTTATAAGTTGCTCGTTTTGGTTTCTGAGTTCTTCTTCTGTGGCTGTAAGCTCTTCATTTTTTGATTCAACTTCTTCATAGGCCCCTACGAGCTCATCCAACATGAGATTAAAGTCTCGCGATAGATGGCCAAGTTCATCTTTTGAAGTATATTGAGAACGGACAGTTAAATCACCTGTTGTTGTTTTGTGCATAATTTGGCTAAGTTCAGTAATTGGACGGGTAAATAATTTGGCGTAAAACATATAAGAAAAGGCGGCAAGTGTTAAAACAATAAGATTTAGGGCGATAACAACCCATAAAGCTTCGCGAATAGAGGACATATAAACATCCATATTTTGTTCAATGACCAGTAGCCAAGGGGAACTTGGTATACGTTTAAATGCTATATGATACTTGATGCGTTCATAGGAGTAATCATTGAATCCGTTGTTCAGATTTTGGTTATTTATGAAATAATTACGTATAGAGGTATCACGGTGGTAGGTGCCAATCAAACTAGAATCACTATGAAAAACAATAAGACCATCTTCATCCATTAAGTAGGCATCGCCTACATCTTGGTCAATTAAAGAAGATAAATTATATGAGGCTATTTGAGTATCAATGATAAGGGCCATAACACCTTGTGCATTTGTCCCATTAGGATAGATAACGGGTGCAGCTACAAACAATGAAGCCAGATTATCAATTCTATCATAAAGGAGATTGCTGGTTACCGTATTGCCGGACATGGCTTCTATAAAATAGTCCCGATCCTTTAAATCAAGACCGATACTTTCTGGGTGACCGCTCGCAATGACCTTGCCCCTTGAATCGATTACAAATGCAGCACGAATACCTCTATCCGAATTTCTAATATCATAAAAAATATCATTAAGTGTCTTATATTCAGGATAGTCAATTATAGAAGCTTCAGAAGAACGATTAGCAGAATCCTTAAGAGCCTCAGCTACCAGAGAATTACGTCCTAAATAAGTCGCCTCAACACGACTGGTTTCAAGTAGGTTATAAATCATTATGGCACCAGACTGAAGTGTTTGTTCAAGTGCATTTTCATTTTTCTGATTAATCACATAAGAGGTATAGATAAAGAAAAACGAGCTCATCAGAAAAAGAGAAATGCTTAAAAACGATAATGTATAAAGTGATAATCGATATCTTATTTTCATAAATTAATCTCCCTGGCAAGAATGAGAAGTGATAAATTCATAGTAAAAAAGTGATGTTTGCCTTATTTTATTTTAACATGTATTGGTTAAAATAAATAGGCAAATCACTGAAATTAGGAGATTGACCGGACTTAATATATCATCTCTAAACAATTAATTTTTTATAAATAATTCCGGTTTAGTATGGTAATACTGGTCGCATCATATTCTATAAGACCTTCGTTTTTCATTTTCTGAAGTTCACGAGATAAAGAGGTGCGTTGAACGCCTATGCGTTCAGCAAGTGCCTTTTTTGATGAGCTTAAGAGGATTGTATTTGAATTATGAAGCTTGTACTCATTTTTGAGGTAAGCAATGATGCTCTCACGTATTGTTCGATTGACGTAGTGTTTAATCTTATCCCCTAGAAGCAGTGTATGATCGGAGATATATTCTAGATAGTGCCTCAAAAAAGTTGAATTATTGGAACATAAGTTAAATAAGAGCTCTTTTTGAATAACCAGCAAGGTGGTGTCTATTTTGGCAGTGACAGTCATAGGATAATAGGGATTCTTCGAGAAAACCAGATTGCCGCCAAGTATATCATCGGTCAGCAATGATGTAATGGTCATTAGATTGCCGGATTCATCAATTCGTTCTACAACCACCTGACCACTTAGTATAAGTTCAGCATTGGTGCTAATGTCGCCTTCAAAATGAATGACTTGGTCTTTACTATAGGTTGTGATTTTCATCGTTTGATGATTAAGGCATGATTTTATGTATTCATTTGGAATAGGCTTTAAAAGTGTATAGTTATTTTTTGTAGCGAGTAAGTTATGCATAAAAATCCTTCATAGTTCTCTAGGAAAGCCTATGCTATGTTAATGCGTTGAAGCGTCGCATTAACTATCAAGGAAATCTTTCCTGTCGGAACAATTTGCTTTGCAAAGTGAGGCATAGCCTCTTTGTTTTTCTCTAGGAAAGTCATACTTTAGTATTTGGCCAAAAAGCATGGCAGAATACGTCAAAGACCTTTCCTGTCGAACCGTTCAGAAATATGAGCAGGGCTCATAACGAAGCGAAGCTTCTTTTCTTGTGTTACCTTGGTAACACCATTCTTTTTACTTTTATTATATACTCAACTTTCCCAGCAAAAATCAGTGAATAAAGCCTTGATAAATGAGGCTTGCTGATTAATCCATTGTTGAAGTTGACATTTTACAGTATCTGTTGT
>PGZS01000248.1 GCA_002841435.1 Firmicutes bacterium HGW-Firmicutes-3
TCGCCATTTTCTCTGGTCCTTATGCGTAAATTACCTCTTATTTTATCATAGTCAAACCATTTCGTACATGACTTTTTAGAAAATTCCTTTTGTTTTTCACAGGGGATAATTCTCATATAAAAGTCCCCATATTGATAAGTCTCATAAAGTCTCATACCTATCAAATCTATTTCTATTGGTTGTTTTTTCAATATTTCTTCATGATTATCTACGTCTAGAGTTACAACATCATAATCACACCCAAGTCGCCTGTTCATAGGCAAATCGATAGCTTTTCCGGTTTTTTCAGATATTATTAGGGCGATCATCTTTTCAGTATGTAGCTTACTGACATTCCTAAGGCCACCTTTTAGATTGGCTATCCCTTGACGTAATACCCGTCTTAACAATACTGAATCCAGTTGGCAAAGAACCCCTCTTTGCCACATTATCTTATCTTTTGACTGGTAAATAACTGCCTTTTCAAAGGCTTTTGTTGCCAAGTCCTCCAGATACCGATCATCCTCTCTTATTAAAGAAGCTGTGGCACATATATGTTCGGATAACCTAGGTTGTATCTGCTCTGTTAGCATAGGCATGATCTGAAGACGTAATTTGTTGCGGGTATATTTTGTCTCGAAATTGCTTTCATCTACAACAAAAGGTATGGATCTTAATCGACAGTATGTCATAATCTCTTCTTTGGTCACATCTAGCAAAGGTCTTATGTAAGCACCTCTTTTAGGTTGCATCCCACCTAGGCCTTTTAATGCACTGCCTCTAAAAAGATGCATCAACACCGTCTCCGCTTGATCATCTTGATGATGGGCTAAAGCTACTAGCCCACCTTCTTCTTTAATGACCCTGTCAAAAATCTCATATCTAAGGTCTCTGGCTGCTTCTTCAATGGATTTGCCACAAGCTGCTGAAGCTAAAACATCCACATAAAAAGTGCGACAAGGTATCTCTAAACGTTCACAATGGGCCATAACATGTGCCGCTTCCAGATCTGAAGCGTTTCTCAAACCATGGTGCACATGGATAGCATCAATCTCTATAGGATAGGTTTTTTGATAGGTTATGAACAAATCAAGCAGCGCCATGGAATCTGCACCGCCTGATAAAGCAATATGAATCTTCCTTGCTTTACCTATTAAATCATATGCTTCTATAAATTCTATAAATTTTTCCATCTAATCGCTCACTTTTTTCAGATACTCTTTGACATTGTCTTACAATGATAGAAAAAGGTCATCCAAAGGACAACCTTTTTCTATCATTCTTTTTCTGCTATATCAATCAATGTCTCATCCGGATAAATTAATCCAAACTTGCTTCTTGCCGTTTTTTCTATAAATGCCCTGGTTTTCATTTCCTCTTTGACCTTAAGCAATTCTAACTGCTTAAGTTGTTCTTCTTTAATCATTTCCATAAGAACGACAACTTCGGCTTCCCTTTCCTTATTGTCCGTATAGGCTCTTGATATTTGTACAATCCCAACGCCAATAAGAAGCATCAGTACAAAAATGATGAAAATCATTGCCTTTTTTTTACTTTCTTTCTTACGTTTCATCCAATCACCCTTCTGCATACATGACTAATCATTCAGGTATTCGAACATTTCCTTTGCTTCATCTTTTTTGCTGGTTTCTTTAACATCTAGAATCTTTGCCTTTACAACCTTATTACCAAAGGTGATTTCAATAACATCGCCTTCAGTAACTTGAGTAGATGCTTTAGCAACTTTATCATTAATCATGACACGACCGGCATCACAGGCTTCGTTGGCTACTGTTCTTCTTTTGATGATTCTTGATACTTTCAAGAATTTATCCAATCTCATATCTTCACTCCTCATTATATACATATACATCTTGATTCTCAAGGGATTTTGTAATATTAGGAAAGTAGTACTTTTATAGAGAACAAGAAGAATGCCTTCATCATGTTAGGTATCATTTAGATTCCTATATTACAAAAAATCTACACCGACAGTGTAGATTTTCAGCATTTTACTATTTAGATGGTATTATACGTTTACTGCGTCTTTTAAAGCTTTACCAGCTTTAAATCTTGGTGCTTTTGATGCTGGAATCTTCATTGCATCGCCAGTTTGAGGATTTCTACCTTCTCTTGCAGCTCTTTCTGCAATATCAAATGTACCAAAC
>PGZS01000043.1 GCA_002841435.1 Firmicutes bacterium HGW-Firmicutes-3
CGCGTCGCCTGCTCGATCCGTAAACTTACCGTTCTTCCTTATGCCCATCTTTTCTAACCATAAATCAAATTCCTTAATTGGTTTCAGATTCAATAACTCTCGTAATGTCTGAGCTTCATGATATCCGGTACATTGATAGTTCAACATGACGTCATCGCCAACAGGTATACCCATGAAATAGTTACATCCTGCCGTTGTTAGAAGCACCGCTAGATTCTCTATGTCATTTTGGTCAGCTTTCATATGGTTGGTATAACACGCATCCACACCCATTGGTATACCAGATAATTTGCCCATGAAATGATCTTCAAGACCTGCTCTAATAACCTGATGGTTGTCATATAAAAATTCCGGTCCGATAAATCCAACAACTGTGTTGACCAAGAAGGGTTGATATCTTTTTGCATAACCATAGCATCTTGCCTCAAGGGTTAATTGGTCTGCACCATGATGGGCGTCGGAGGACAATTCAGATCCTTGTCCAGTTTCAAAATACATGACGTTTGGTCCTGTAGATGTACCTTCCTTCAGCACCAATTCTCGTGCTTCATCCAGCATATCCGTCGTAACACCAAAAGCTTCATTTCCTTTTTGAGAGCCAGCTATACTTTGGAATATAAGGTCAGATGGTGCACCTTCTCTTATGGCTTTCATCTGAGTGGTAACATGGCCAAGCACACAAGCTTGGGTTGGAATCTCCCATTTGTTTTTTAGATCCGCAAATATTTTCAAAACATTGCTAACACTGTTTACAGAGTCATCAACAGGATTAAGACCAATAACGGCATCTCCTACACCATAAGAAAGACCTTCCATTGTAGAAATCATAATACCATCCAGATCATCTGTGGGATGGTTTGGTTGCAACCTTATGGACAAGGTGCCCGGAAGGCCGATTGTCGTATTGCAGTGGGCTGTTATTCTAATTTTACTTGCACCATAGATCAGATCCAGATTGGACATGATTTTGGTAACCGCCGCAACCATTTCACTGGTTAAGCCTCTACTAACCCTTACCAAATCACTTTCTTTTGTGTTTGAATCCAGAATCCATTCTCTTAATTCACTCACGGTCCAGTTTTGAATCTCCGCATAGATTTTTTCGTTGACTGCATCTTGGATGACCCTTGTGACTTCATCAATCTCATAAGGAATCACCGGGTTGTTTCTCAAATCTTTCAACATAAGGTTACTAAGAACCTCTTTGGCAGCTACGCGCTCCGTTACGGTATTAGCGGCTATGCCGGCCAACTTGTCCCCGGATTTTTCTTCGTTTGCTTTTGCCAAGACTTCTTTGACTGAATTGAATTGATACACGACTCCAAATAACTTGGTTTTTAACCTCATACCTATCACCTCTTCTTTTAATATTTATGGCAAAGACTCATAACTAATACCCAAATGCTAATGTTTTGATTACAATTGGTACGACCCTCCCATTTGCCAAAGGTTTTCCTATATCGATAAAATCCCCATTACTCACATTGACAGCATCGATACAAACAATGTCCTTCTTATACTCTAGATATGTTTGAATGGTTTGTCCTAGTGCCTTTGCAATGTCATGTTCTACAATTATCACCAGTGGAACATCCATACTTATAATCTCCGCCATCCCATCAATAATTGTTTGTGCCAGTAACTTTAGCTCACCAAAGCTTATACTCTTCACCCCCCTAATGGCCAAAGCCACTTGTTGTTTCTCATGGTGCAAGCCAAACCAACTCACTTTTTCTTTGATTGCCTGACTCAGTTCTTCATAACTCAGTTGCTCATCTTCCACCGAAAGCTTTAGTATCGGAATATTTTTTAGCGGAAAAATATCTTTCGAGAATGTGATCGTACTTCCGCTTATATCTGTCGTGTGACTGCCTGCCCCTACTACAGTTGCTCTGATGGTCTCTGTTGGTTCATGTATCTCAAAATGATTTGGTAAATCTAGCTTTTGAATACTCTTGCCCAAGAAAACACCGATGTCACCATAGATTAATTTCTCTTCTTCAGAATATGTACCATAGATGCAGTCCGCAACACCGCCTGAAAAAGAGATATACTTAATCTCATAGTCTCTTTTCAAATCTTTCGTCGTTAGCATGAGTTTCAGATCTTCTGTTACACCTCTAATACCCAGGACCTCTTCAAGGAGTTTTGCCATCCGGTTTGTAATTCCTTTGATTATATCCGATGTGATGACCTGCCCAACCTCTATTTGGATACCCATATTGTCTGCTAACTTTTTTACTTTTTTCGATATGTATTCGATTTTCATACTGTCAGGATGAATCTTAATGAGCCTTCCTCCAAGATCCAAGCAAGTGGTATCTATAACCTCACCGTCTTTAAACACAGAGATGTTGGTGGTTCCGCCTCCAATATCCAAGTTAGCCATGACACTTCTTTTTGATTTGGAAAAGAGATCTGCGCCTGCACCTTTTCCGGCAATAATAGCTTCAAGATCCGGTCCAGCCGTCGCAACCACAAAGTCTCCTGCTAGACCACTTAGTTTTTCCAGTACAAGTGACGCATTTACTTTCCTGGCCGTTTCACCGGTGATAATAACCGCACCTGTATCCACATCCCCTGGATGGATACCTGCTTTTTTATACTCATTTTCTATGATTTCTCTAATGGCTTCACCATCAATTTCTGTCTCTGATATTAATGGCGTGAAATAAATGTTGCTCTTGTAAAAGACTTCTTTTTCTACAATGCTAATTTTGGGTATGGAAAAAGCCGATGCCGTATTTTCTATAGTTAGTCTGCTAAACACCAATTGAGTTGTTGAAGTGCCAATGTCAATACCTACGCTGATAATTTTCTCTTCCAAAATAGCCCCTCCTAAAACGCAAAAATTGGCCTAAAAAGTATGCTTGCATACTCCTTAGGCCAACTTTGCCTTTTATAAAAACACTGCGTTGTGTTTTCTATTCATTTATAAAGTCAAATATGATTTTTGTCCCGCTTTCACTGGAATTCATATCCAGATGACCTTGCAACTTATCTTTGACAATACTTCTCACTATATTTAGTCCCAAGCTGTCTGCTTTTATGGATTTTACGTCAAATCCTTTGCCATTATCAATGACTGACATGCTTGAATACAGATTCCCTTTTTGAATCCATATATCTATAGAACCGTCTGATTTTTCTTCAAAGGCATGCTCTATAGAGTTTTGCAAAAGCTCATTAACCACTAAAGCGATGGAAGTAGCTTTGTCTGAGTTTACGGTTAGGCTGTCTCCTTCTATGGATATTGTAATATGATCTACCGTCGACAAGCCATATCTCAAAGTGCTTTCCTTTATTTTTGTCACAATTGTTTTTAGGTCAACGTCATCTACCCCGTTTTGTGCCAAAAGTTCATGAGTGACCGCTATGCCAAGAATCCTGTTGATGCTCACATTAAATGCCTCATTGACCAAATCGTTATTAATCCTTCTGGACTGGAGACTTAAAAGGCTTGCAATGGTCTGTAAATTATTCTTAACTCTATGATGGATTTCTCGAATGGCAACCGATTTAAGAATGATTTCTTTTTCTTTTTCTCTTACTTCCGTAATATCCTTGATGAGCATAGTAAGTCCTGTTGTGATGTTATGTCGCTTTAATGTTGCGTATTTTATTTGTAAAGTAAGCTTGCCAACGGTTACTTCTGATATTTTTAAGCTGGGTTCTTCTATTAGCTTGTCAAAGACACACCCATCTAATACGAGGTTTTCAAAATGCATCCCTATGATACTGTCTCTATAACCCAATTCCTCGTATAACCTTTTTGCCCCGGGATTACCATAATTACTTATGCCCTGTTGATCAAAAATAATGATGGCATCATTAATGTGATAGGTTACAGTATATTCACTGTCTTTTACATTAAGCAACGTTTCTGTAAGTTGCCCCGTTGTTTCAGCCAAAAATTCCATTTTTTCATTTTGTTTTACTGATTTTGTTATGTCTTGTTCCATAATTAATACGCCAATTACATCACCGTTGTCATTTTGTATGGGTACAACATTTTGTCTAACATTCTTATTTTCTTGAGTTAATGCCTTCAAATCTCTAGTAGCCATGCCAATATCCAATGTCCTAAGTGCCGCTGGTTCGTTTTTTCTATAGGCCAGTTCTCCAACCACAGAATGCTCATACATAGATGTATTGGAAGTCGGTTTGGCTTCTGCCACAACAATGGCTGCATTGGGGTCACTGGTCATACAATCTATAAACACATCTGCCTTTACAAGATCCGCTATGATGGGAAGAACCTTAGAGATACTTTCTAGTTTTATGATATCTTCATCCTCTAGATCCGTATATTTATAACACAATTCTCTTAGCATTTTATTTGCTCCCAGCTTATTTTACATGATTCATAATGATTGCGTTTGCAATGTTCTTCATAGAGGCGTGTTTTTCCATACTAAGTTTTCTAATGAGATTATAAGCCTCATTATCCGTTATTCTGTCTTTATCCATAAGTATGCCTTTTGCCCGATCAATAGATTTCCTGGCTTCTAACTGGTCTTTAAGCTTTTCAGTGTCCTCTTTTATTTTTTTAATGAGTTTTCCTTTTGCTACTGCAATCTCAATGGTCGGGATAAGGTTCTGGCTGCTAACAGGTTTAACGATATACCCCATAACACCCACCTCTTTGGCTTGCTCTAGAAACTCAATGCCACTATAGGCTGTTAACAACACAACGCTAAGTGCAAGCTCTTCATTGATAATTACTCTTGATGCCTTAATGCCATCTAATATAGGCATCTTAACATCCATAAGTACCAAATCCGGTCTAAGTTTTCTACACAATTCAACTGCATCGAATCCGTCAGAAGCTTGTCCTACTACATCGTAGCCTTCTTCCCTTAGAATCTCGCTGAGGTCCATCCTAGTAATAAGTTCATCGTCGGTTACAACTATTCTGCACTTCATTCTATTGTCCTCCTTAAAATATATTGAAAAGGTTGGTTTATTCTAGGAAGTCTTCTAGTTCTTCTAGACCTAAACCCCTTGTTGCACTAATTTCAAATATTTTTTCTGCGCCCGCCAATGTAAGACAATCTCTTGCGTAATCAATATCTTTAATTTCTTCATCTATTTTTGTTACAATACCTACTACCGGCTTAGTAAACACTGACGCAAAATTTGGAGAAAATAGACAATTTTTGCTACTTGCGTCCTGAAATAATAGTACCATATGACAGTCACAAGATGCAACAATTAAGGCATTATTAAATCTTCGACTTTCTAAATACTCGCCCGGTGTATCAATGATGGTATCATAGTATTCCATCGCTTGCGTTTTCTTATATTTTAAACATGCTTTCATCATCGCTTGGACAAAAGTAGTTTTACCTGATCCCACAGCCCCAATTAATAGAAATTTTTTCATAATTCTAGGATTTTGTAACGGTTGTCGGGGTAAATGACAACACATTGGTTAATATATTTAGGATTTCATTCAAAGCAGATTCTATACTGGAAATATCGCCTGTAAGGACCAAAGAACCACTGAACCGATCAATAAAACCAATTTCTACACTTGCCGCTTTGGTTGCAACATCCGCTGCTATAATAACCGCTTCACTGGGCGTGATTGTAAGAATGCCGATAGCATCACTATGCTCATCCGCTAGGCCTAATTTCATGTAGATGCTCTTTTGTGGATTTGCGATGATATGGGCAAGGGTTACTTGTTTTCCGGGAACATATTCTTGAATAATCCTTTGTTTTTCAAAGTTTTCCATAGGTTTC
The DNA here is from genome assembly GCA_002841435.1 of Firmicutes bacterium HGW-Firmicutes-3. Classification (GTDB taxonomy): domain Bacteria; phylum Bacillota; class Clostridia; order Lachnospirales; family Vallitaleaceae; genus Petrocella. Next base: position 5,749 of record PGZS01000043.1, read on the forward strand.
ATTCCTTATAAGAGATTTTTTCCCAAAAATACAAAAAGCCGCTACAAAGCATAGTTATATGCTTCATTGCAAGCTTCTTTGCTTTTGCCATTACACTTCGCCGTGCAATGATAATCGGTTTTTCATAATTATAGCATCCTGAGCACTTAAAGTCAATGACGCTATTTTCTTACAGTATTCCCTATACTTTCTTAATCTTAACATCCCTACCTTTGACTTTGACCTTGCCTAAACCATCTTCCACAATCTGACCTTTATGATTAAAAATCTCCACATAAGTACAGGAATCTTGAATGTCAATAATACCGATATCTTCAGATGTAATCCCAGTTAAATTACTGATTGCACCCAGTACATCACCGGCACGCATCTTTTTCTTCTTCCCGGCATTGATACGCAACCTTGTTATGTCCTTATGAAGTTTATCTTTCTTCTCTCTTTTTGGTTTTGGTTTGTCCTTTAATCCGGTTGTCTTTGTAATCGCTCTTTGCTGCAATACCTTTCCATCTTCCAGTGGAACCTTATAGCCTATAAATGCTTGAACTTCATCCCACTTTCTTTGATCATGGGTAGATACAAAAGTAATGGCACGGCCTTCTTCACCAACGCGTCCTGTCCGACCAATTCTATGAACATAGTTTTCATTGTCCATGGGTACATTATAGTTAACCACCAGATCAAGGCTATCCACATGGATGCCTCTTGCGGCCAGATCCGTCGCTATCAAATAGGTAACTTCCCCATCTTTGAAAGTAGATATAGCCCTTAGTCGATCTTTTTGGGCCATGCCGCCATGAAGTGCCATACAATCGTATTTTCCTTTAATGAGCTTCTGGACCAATTGGTCCGCCTTGATTCTTGTATTACAAAAAATCAAACAGCTCCTTGGCTTTAGTTCCTCCATTAACTTCGTTAAAAGCACGAACTTCCAATCATCTGCTACTTCGTACCAGACCTGTTTAATCTGATCAATGGGGGCTTGGGTGGGTTCCATTTCAATACGCAAAGGATCGATCATATGCTCCGAACATATGAACTCTATCTCCGGTGGCATAGTAGCAGAAAAAAGAAGGGTTGTGCGTTCTTTCGGTATTCTCTTAATAATCGCCTCTACGTCTTCAAGAAAGCCTCTTTTTAGCATTTCATCCGCTTCATCGATGACCAAATACTTAACTTGTTCCAAAACAAGATTTTTTCTTTTTATCAAATCCCCAAGTCGACCCGGCGTCCCGACGACAACATGCACCCGTTGTTTTAATTGCCTCAGTTGAATGTGAATCGGTTGCTTGCCATAGATTGGCAGACAACGTATTTTCTTATATCTCCCAATACTAGCAATCTCTTCACACACTTGAACCGCCAATTCTCTTGTCGGTGTGAGTATCAATACCTGAGGTAGATTCTCATCCATCTCAAGCTTCTCTGCTATAGGAATACCAAAAGCCGCCGTCTTACCACTACCTGTCTGAGATTGTACAATTAGATCCCTTCCCTCAAGAATATGAGGCATAACCCTATCTTGAACGGCCAAAGGCTTGTCATAACCGAGTACGTCAAGTGCCTTGCCAATCTCATCGCCTATACCGTACATCTTACTAAATTCATTTTTTATGGTGTTTCTCATAATGTTGTTTTACCTTCCTTGCTACGATTCGATGCTTTTTGCTTATTATAACGTATCCAAACATAAATTAATATAAAAACCGCCAACCGGAGCCTCTATCGCTCAAGTTGACGGTTTTTATAACCCGATAAACATTTGCTTATATGTTAGTATAACAATTCCACGAGGGCTGTAGAGAAAAATGGTACATACGTAATTAACAACAATACAATAATGAGCAATAAATAAAAAGGTAATGCCGCTTGAATGAAATCCTTGGTCTTACACTTGGTAATACCACATGTAACGAACATCAACGTCCCCATAGGTGGAGAAATAGCACCGATAGCATTGTTAAAAATGTATACCATAGCAAAATGAATCTCATTGATTCCAAATGCTTTTGCAATCGGTGCAAGCAAAGGCACTAAGATGATCATCGATGCATTGCCTTCTATGAACATGCCTACCATTAAAAGAAAGATATTTACTATTAATAGAAAAACATACTTATTATCAATATTGGAAACAATCCACTCTGTCAAATGTTGAGGGATTCTCTCCTTGGTTAAAATCCATGAAAAAACAGTAGCGGCTGCAACAATGAGCATAATAGAAGATGTTGTGGTCACTGTTTCTTTTATAGAAGTGAAGAAGTCTCGCATTTTTAACTCACGATAAGATACACCTAAAAGAATTGCGTATAAGATTGCAACCGAACCAGCTTCCGTTGCCGTAAAGACACCTAAACGTATACCACCAATAATAATAATAGGTAACATCAGAGGGAAAATCGCCGGTTTTATCGCTTTTGCAACCTGACTTCGAGCCAATTTTTCTGTTCTAATCGGCGCATAACCACGTTTTTTTGATATCCTCATTACCAGAATCATCAAAGCGCCTGTCAATAATGTCCCTATACCAATCCCTGAGACAAACAGTTTTCCTATAGAAACATTTGCAATACTACCATAGATAATCATGGCTATTCCTGGTGGAATCAAGGGTGTAATCATTGAAGATGTCGCTGTTACAACAGATGAAAAAGCATTAGAAAAGCCTTTTTTTCTCATTTCAGGAACCAGCATCTTAGATTGCATTGCAGCATCTGCAATATTAGAACCGGACAACCCACCCATCAGAGCAGACAATAGGATATTTACTTGGGCTAAACCACCACTCATACGTCCGGTAACAACTTCTGCAAAGTTCATAATCCTTTTTGTAACACCACTGTAGTTCATTAAAACCCCTGCACCTACAAAAAAAGGAATAGCGAGTAAAGATATACTTTCAGCTCCGCCGATGGACTGTTGAGCAAATATAATAGGGTTAATACCGGGGGTCATAATAAAATAGAAAATTGACCCACCCAAAATAGCAATAAACACCGGTACTTTGAGAAACAATAATACCAAGAGTACTATAGCCGTTATAAGCACAATCTCATTCATTCTCTAACCTCCATGACTTCACCTATTTTTTTTATTTCTTGATATGTGGCAAAAATATAGCTTATTACCATAGAAGCTATCGATATTGGTACAATGCCATAAATCAAAGAATAAGGGACGCTTAACATATTGGTTGTGCGCTCGTTCATGAGGAAGAGCCTGACATATCCTATGCTTTGTACAAAAAGATAACTAAGTACAAAAAAGACAATTAAAGCTATAAGGATATCAATTAATTTCTGTATTTTCACCGGGAACATGTCGACTACCATCTCAATGGCCACATGATTCCCTGTTCTAAAGGCAGCTCCGGCTGCAACATATACAATCCAGACCATACACCAAAGCTGTACCTCTTCTAGCCATGTAAATGGTTGATTCATGCCGTAACGCATAACGACTCCCATAAAGGTAAGTGTCACAAGTGTGGCTAAAGCCACACCTGCAACAGCTATATCTAAATTGCCTAGAAGAATAAGGACTTTATTTTTGTTATTCAAGAAAACCACCTATTCCTTTTCATTCTACTCTTAATCTTGTTTACATTCCCATTGCTTTTTTTACAGTTTCGTATAGACCTTCTGACCATCCAAAAATATCACCTTTTTCATAGAAAGATTCTGAAGCTTCCATGAATTTCTTCGCGTTTTCAGGTGTCATTTCTGTAACGGTTACACCTTCATCAATCATCATTTGAAGGTACTCATCTGTTGACTCATCTACCAAACCATTATTGTAGATACCGGCTTCTTTACCTGTAGAAATCAATAATTCTTGTTGCTCAGGTGTCAAACTATCAAAGAACATTGTACCACTTACCCATGTTGTAAAGTTCTTAACATGGCCATCAAGTAGAAGGTAAGGTGAAACTTCATGTAATTTTCTACCATAAAGTGTCGCTAATGGATTCTCAGCCCCATCAATTGTTTTTGTTTGTAACGCTTGATACACTTCATCCAATGCCATTCCTGTTGCTGTTGCACCTAAAGCATTAAAACCTTCTGTTTGGATTTGATTACTAGGTACACGGATTTTTAAGCCTTTTAGATCTTCCGGAGATTCAACTAATTTATTCGTCATCGTGTGACGCTCTCCATATTTCCAGTTAGAAGATAATAATTTTAAGCCTTTACCTTCTAATAATGCAGATTGCTCAGCATACCAATCACTTTCGGTTAATGTCCAAGCTTGCTCCCATGTTTCAAATAAGAATGGCCCAAAAAGGATTCCCATATCTTTTACACCATAATCGGCATAAAAAGCACCATCTGCAAGGGTCACAACCGGCTCACCTAAGAGCATTGAGTCAATAAGCTCACTCTTAGTTCCCAACTGGCTATCCGGAAACAACTCAATAACAAGGCTACCATCGCCTCTTTCAGCAACTAATTCTTGCCACTTCACGAGTCCTTGACCTACCGGTTCAGAAATGGAATTCTCAAAACCTATTTGTACTTTTACCACATCTACAGGTGTTTCCGCAGGCGTTTCAGTAGCTGTCTCTTCCGTTTGTTCAGGTTGTGCAACATCGGTTGTTTCTGTTTCTTTCTGACCACAAGCTGTCATCCCCACTAATAATAACACTGACATCATTATTGCAAATAGTTTTTTCATAATAAGTCCTCCTTAAGATACAATTATTTGGTTTCTATTATACATGAAATAGAAAATCACAAAACATTTTCTATAGTGTATACCTTAAAATTCAAACATTACTTTTAGCATGGATCCTGCGTTTTCACTAAACTCAGAAAACGCTAATGCTGCATCATCTGCTTTGTATACATGCGTTACTATTTTATCTAAATCAATATTACCATTCTTTACAATATCAATTAGCTCTTCAAAATCCTTCTTCAAGGCATTTCTAGAACCATAAATATTTAATTCCTTCTTTTGAATCATCGTAAAATTAAAATCCAGATTAGACTTGCCTACACCAATGAGCACGACTCTACCACCAAAAGCTGCTGCATCTATACAGTTTTGAAATGTGCTTGGCAAACCAACCGCTTCAATGGTTACATCAAATCCATTACCACTTGTTATTTTTTCAACCGCTTCATCAAAATCACTAGAATTCGTATTTAAGATTGTACCATCAACCCCAAGTTCTTTGGCATAAACCAGTTTTTGCTCAGAAACATCGCTGATATAAACGTCTGCACCTAACGCTTTGGCTGCTATGGCTGCTAAAACGCCAATGGTACCTGCTCCTAGAATTAACACTCTGTCTCCCTTTTTCACATGTGCCCGTGAAACACCATGGTAGCTTATGCAAAAAGGTTCAATTAGAGACAATGTTTTTGGTGAAAGTCCTTTTCCATCGTATATTCTTTCAACCGGCATTGTTATGTATTCTGAAAAAGCACCTTCTCTTTGTACACCCATGGTTTGGTTTGTCGTACAACAATTGACCAAGCCTCTCTCACATGAATAACACGTACCACAATTAAAATAGGGATTACATGTAACATTCATGCCTTTGGTCAAGCCAAACTCGTTATCGCCTACTTCTATGATTTCAGCCGAAAATTCGTGACCTGGCACTCTTGGATAAGATACATACGCAAAAGTACCTCTATACGTTCCTAGATCACTGCCACATATACCACCGTAAAGAATCTTTAAAAGTGCTTCTCCTTTTTGGGGAATCGGCATAGGCATCTCTGTTATTTCAACGACACCTGGTTCTTTTATGTTAATCGTCTTCATTTAAACCCTCCGTATTAATTCACTGTTTACTTATTGTGTTACCCTATGTGTTTTTATATGCACATATTTGAATGTTCGTCTTGTTGTGTCCCGTGTTGTATACATCACAAAATATATGTTACTCTCTCCAGGAATATTTGTCAATACTTTCCGTATCATTTTTTAATTTTTATGTGCTATTGTTACAAATTTAACATAAATCTATGGGATTTTCCATACATTTTACCCTTAATCTTTCGATTTCTCATTAAAAAGTATGGAATATTACACAACATTTTATACCCTTTTATAGTATTCACAAAAGTATACATTCATGGTATTATTAGTTAGTCTATTAACTAGAACACAATATAGCACCACGAAAGGAATGACTAAAATATAATGGCCATTAGTTTAAAACAAAAAGCCTATACAATTATAAAATCTAAAATATTAAATTGCGAATATCCGCCTAGTATGTTTCTAAACGAAGAAATATTATGCAATGAGATTAACGCAAGCAGAACACCTATAAGGGATGCTTTGGTACGTTTAGAACACGAAAATCTCGTGACCATTCTCCCAAAAAAAGGAATTATCGTTAGTTCTTTAACCATTAATGAAATCAATGCCATCTACGAAACCAGAATCCTGCTGGAGCCTTATATCCTTCTTAATTATGGTGCTCGTATTACTGAAGACATACTAAAAAGAATGAAAGATAGCATTACAAGTATGGATCTTGACAAAAAAAGCATTTCGAATGAGGCAATCAATGACTTGTATGTCATTGATGATGAGTATCATAAGCTTCTTATTGGCTTATGCAATAATAAGTATCTGATACAGTGTCATGATAATATATATGCTCAAAACTACCGTTTACGCATCATGAGTGGTAACCAAATACCCGAAAGATTAATCGCTTCGAAAAATGAACATCTAAAAATTCATAACTATATTATTCAAGAAAATTATGTTAAGGCCAGTGAAGCACTCAAGGAACATTTATTAGCCTCAAAAGAAGCCGCATTCAAAGTCATTGTAAACAGTACCTTTCACGTTTAGTAAATCGTCATATTGCACAAGAATGAAGGCATATTTTCATTAGTAATAAATGAAAATATGCCTTCATTCTTGTTGTTGTATACATCAATGTATTTTTCGTATATACTTTATGATAGGTTCTAAACTATGACACTTACGTGTCCCAAATTATTCTATACTAATGGAGGTGTTGACTCTTGAAAAAGATAAGTGAGGCAACCACTAAAACCTATGGTCATTATCCCGAAAAAATATTACAATTCGGAGAAGGTAATTTCTTACGAGGTTTTGCTGATTGGATGATTGACAACGCAAATGAGAACGGTGATTATGAAGGCAGTATTGTCATCTGCCAACCTGTTGAACTGGGTTTGACCGATCTCATTAATAGCCAAAATGGTATTTACACACTTGTCATGCGTGGCATTGAAGATGGATCCCCTGTAGAAATCGTCAAAAAAATAACATCTATATCTCGTTCATTTAACCCCTATGAAGATTATGAGTCACTCATGGCTCTTGGAAGAAGCACTGACTTAGAAGTGGTAATCTCTAATACAACTGAAGCCGGTATCGTCTATCAATCCGGAAATAAATTATCAGATGCACCGCCTTCCTCTTTTCCGGCGAAGGTCACAGCTTTGTTGTATGAACGCTATAAAGCTTTTAAAGGGGATCCTACAAAAGGTATACTTTTCTTGCCTGTTGAGTTAATCGATAAGAATGGTGATCAATTGAAAAAAATCATTCTTCAATATGCAACCGAATGGGAACTGGAACCCGATTTCATCACTTGGATTCATCAAGCCAACAAGTTTACCAATACGTTAGTCGACCGAATCGTTACCGGCTACCCAAAAGACAACATTGACTACTTTGAAGATAAACTGGGCTACAAAGATGACTTACTTGTCACTTCAGAGTTATTTAATCTCTGGGTAATTGAAGGCGAAAAAGATTGGAAAAGCATTCTTCCCATACACAACAATAGTGCCCATGTTTTATGGACAACTGATGCAACCCCCTATAAAACCAGAAAAGTCCGGATACTGAATGGCGCACATACTTCAACTGTTTTGGCGGCATATCTATCCGGTCACGAAACGGTTCTAGATTTAATTAAGGACCCTACTTTTGACGACTTTCTGGAAAAACTCATTTCCAAAGAAATCATCCCCACCATAGAACTTCCGGTCAATGAACTCGAATCCTTTGCATTCGCTGTTAAGGATCGTTTTTCTAATCCTTATATTCATCACAAGCTTCTAGATATTTCATTAAACTCCTGTTCAAAGTTCAATGCCAGATGCCTACCTACGCTACTGGATTACAATCGTATAACCGGAGAACTGGCTGAAGGCTTATGTTTTGCCTTTGCAGCTTTTATCAAGTTCTATCAAGGTTCCTCTACCTCAGGCTCCTATATTGGTACCCGCTCTGATGGTACGAACTATCCGATTCGTGACAGCGAAGATGTGCTCGCCTTTTTTGAAACGGTATGGTCATTAAAAGATATGGACACACTGGCAAACGTCGTCTTATCTCATAAAGATTTTTGGAGTGGTAAAGACCTTACAGAAGTCCCTGGACTTGCCAGTAAAATTGCTTATTATCTCAATAAGTTAAATACAACTACTATTAAGGATATTCTTAGAGAAATGAACCTAGTATAGCCTATGGTTATCTATTGTAACACTTGAAAACCCATGGTTACTATATAAAAACTATAACCTCATAAAAACTGCTCATGTTAATTTATATAGGTGAATTTTTGATTCACCTATATAAATTAACATGATCAGTTTTTTCCTTAAATAAACTTAGTTATGACCTTTAAACCTTTTTACGTTTCTGCAACTATATTTCCCATTTCACTAATGTCATACCCACCGATTCCAATAAATTCTGTTTTAAATGCTTCCGAATTAAGGATTTCTAGGATTGCTTGAATTTGAGGTGTTTCCATATCTTCTTTTCTAACAACTAACTCATACCTCTCCTTCTGCAGAGAGATGAAGTCTACCCCATCCACTTGACGCGCAATCTTCTCAGTACCAACACCGACATCTGCACCGCCCCTGGCAACTGTGCTTGCAACTGTAAGGTGGGATTGAGACTCCCGCTTATATCCCTTAATTGTACTGCCATATATTCCAAGCAATCTCAAATGTTCATCCAGTAGTACACGTGAGCCTGCACCCTTTTCTCTGTTAATCATGGTAATGTCCCCTCTTTTAAAGTCTTCCCATGTTACAATGTTTTTAGGATTACCTTTTGCAACATAAAACCCTTGCATTCTATAAGCCAGGTGTATGATGACCGCTCGTGTTCCGGGGAGCAATCGCCTCACATAAGGGATGTTATATTGTCCTGTATCACCATCCCACAGGTGGGACGATGCGACTTGGATGTCTCCATGATACAAAGCAATAAGACTGCTATAGCTGCCGATATAAGACCGTAAAGTTGGTCCACCTTTTGGATGACGTTCGATATAATTGGATAAAACATCCAGCATGATATCCTGCCCACATATTACAAAATTACTACTAAAAGCATCACCTTTAGGTTTCGGATAGCGTTCTATTTTTTCGTCCTTATCAAGTACCATAGCCGTTGGCTGAAGTTGTTTTGATCTTGCAATATAGGCTTCAACATCTTCTAGAGTAAACCTGACTTTCCGGCCAACTTTATATGAATTGATTTCACCTCTTTTTATCAATTCATAGACTGTGTTTTTGGCAATCTTCAATAGATCCGCTACTTCTTGAGCCGTTAGTGCACTTTGATTATCCATAGCATCCACCTTCCTAACATATTGGATATAATGCTTGTAATTATATCACGTTTCGTTACGTTTGACAACTTCAAGCATCTTGTCCCTTGACTTTTAATCCTTCTCTACGTATAATATGTACAAAATAACAATAATTGTGTATCGTTATAATGCGTTTCATATTGTTTTGCTCACATTCAGATTGGTCAACTATACGAGGGGGAACAAAGAATGAAAATAAACTTAATTATGCTACTTATAATTATTACCAGCCTGAGCATAGCGGGTTGTGATGCCAAAGAGAATATCCTTTCTACCACAGATACCTCTAGCGAATCAGTAGATCTGATAACCCAAGAAAAGGGTGAACTGACTGTTGCTGCAGCTTCTGATTTAACAAAGGCTTTTACAGACCTTGGTACTGCATTTGAAGCCTCAAATAATTGTACTGTTACTTTTTCCTTCGGCTCAACCGGAATGCTGGCAGAGCAAATCATGAACGGCGCACCCTTTGATGTTTTTGCTGCTGCAAATGAAATTATTATCACCGACCTGGACGAAAAAGGTTTCATACTATCAGATACAATACAGCTTTACGCTCTGGGTCGTATAGGTCTAACAACATTAAAGGACAGCAAATTTGAGGTAAGAACAATGGATGATCTAAAGAATCCAGAAATTAAAGTTATAGCCATAGCAAATCCTGATCATGCACCTTATGGTTTGGCTGCAAAACAGGCAATTGAAACAGCAGATTTATGGGACATATTAGAACCTAAAATGATTTTTGGGAAAAACATATCCGAAACCTTATCCTATTTGACCACCGGCAATGCTGATGTTGCATTTATAGCACTCTCTCTTAAAGATGAAGCGACCTTAGACTTTAATCTTATTGATTCTGATATGCATGAACCGTTAAGACAAGCAATGGCTGTTGTTAAAGATACTCAAAACGAAGTCCTAGCAAGAGCATTCATAGACTATGTGAATGGTCCCGAAGGGAAAGAAATAATGCAAAAATATGGTTTCGTAACACCTGGGGAGTAGCTTATGAATAATATTAATCTTTTTCCGTTATACTTATCTTTTCGAGTCGCTTTTACTGCTACGATGATCAGCTTCTTATTCGGCCTTCCGATCGCCTATTTTTTAAGTAAAGGCCATGGAAAAGCCGTAGATTTTGTTGATACGTTAACCAATTTACCCATTGTGTTACCGCCTACAGTGCTTGGGTATTATTTACTCGTTCTACTTGGGAGGCAATCGCCTATTGGGGCTTTTTTAGAAAACAATTTTAACACTAGGATAGTGTTTACGCCAACAGGTGCTATTATAGCGTCTACTGTTGTTGCTATTCCTTACTTGATTAAGGCCTCAAAAACGGCCTTTCTTGAGATTAACGAAGACTATCTAAATGCCGCCAGACTTCTTGGACGGGGTGAACTCAACATCTTCATTACCGTCGTTATGCCCATTGCCTGGCGGGGTATCGTAGCTGGTCTTACCATGTCCTTTGTCAGAGCACTCGGCGATTTTGGGACCACGCTCATGGTTTCAGGCAGCATTCCTAATAAGACAATGACCATGCCTATCGCCATATATGATGCCCTACAAGCCGGTAACAAAGAGATGGCCAACTTACTCGTCCTTATTATGACCAGCATTGCCATTATCGTCTTATTTACAATCAACCAACTTGAGCGAAAGATGAAAAAGGGGTGAGAAAATATGCTTGAAGTATCTTTAAAAAAGACTCTAGGAAAATTCACACTCCAATCATCCTTTACTGCTGATAAAGGTGTACTGGGCATACTTGGCGCCTCCGGTTGTGGTAAAAGCATGACCTTAAAATGTATCTCAGGTCTTCAAACACCAGATGAGGGAAGTATTCGACTTAACGGTGCATTACTATTCTCCTCTGAATCAAAAGTCAATATACCATCACGGGAACGCAACATAGGCTATGTTTTTCAAAACTATGCCTTGTTTCCCCATCTGACGGTCCGGCAAAATATCGCTTATGGTATGAAGCACTTTGAAAAAAGTCAGCGTGCACAAAAAGTCACCCATATGATTGAAAAGATGCAGCTAAAGGGTCTTGAGCATCACTATCCCTCTCAGCTTTCAGGCGGACAACAACAAAGAACGGCTCTTGCAAGAACACTTATTACAGAACCGGATTTGTTATTC
>PGZS01000249.1 GCA_002841435.1 Firmicutes bacterium HGW-Firmicutes-3
AATGGGAAAATCAGTCGTCGGCGTACGATTTAAAAAAGTGGGCAAAATATATTATTTTGATCCCCTGGATATTGAGTTTGAACAGTTTGATCCGGTTATTGTGGAAACCGTCAGAGGCATTGAGTATGGCGAAATCGCACTGACTGCCAGAGTTGTGGATGAGGAAGAAATGGTGGCTCCGGTTAAACCGGTGATCCGTAAAGCGACGGAAGCAGATACCATGGAGTTTAATAAACTCAAGCAGAATGAACAGGATGCTAAAGCAATTTTTATTACCAAAGCAAAAAAACATAAGCTGGAAATGAAACTCATCGATGTCGAATATACCTTTGATCAGAAGAAGGCGATCTTTTATTTTACGGCCGAAGGTCGGGTTGATTTCAGAGAGCTGGTCAAGGATCTGGCTTCCATTTTTAAGGTCCGGATTGAACTTAGACAAATCGGAGTTCGGGACGAGGCCAAGATATTCAAAGGCTTGGGAGTCTGCGGGCGAACCACCTGTTGTGCCCAGTGGCTGGGTGATTTTACACCAGTATCGATAAAAATGGCTAAGGAACAAAACCTGTCCCTTAATTCGACAAAGATTTCAGGTATCTGCGGTCGGCTCTTATGCTGCCTGACCTATGAACAGGAATTTTATGAAGAAGTTTCCAAAAAATTGCCAAAGGTAGGACAAAGAGTCATCACTGCCGATGGCGAGGGTGAAGTATTTAAGTTAAGCATTCTGGAAGAAACCGTTTTCGTCAAAATTCAGGTGAATAAAGATGAAACCGAGGTAAAAAAATATCTTCTGGAAGAAATAGAGGTAAAAAAATTCGAAAAAGTGAAAAAAGACAAATAATCATCTTGATTTCACTACAAAAAAGGATATAATAAAGATGTTGTTAATGCTAAAAGGAGGGTTTTTAAATGGCTTATAAAATTACAGATGAATGTATCGCTTGTGGCTCTTGCATGGATGAATGTCCAGTAGAAGCAATTTCTGAAGGCGATATCTACGTTATTGATGCAGCCGCTTGTACAGATTGTGGCGCTTGCGCTGAACAATGTCCAGTAGAAGCAATTGTTCAAGACTAGTTAGAATTAATGAGAAAAGGCACCTTTCGGAGTTTTCTGGAAGGTGCCTTTAACATACCGTATTTTTTAATTGATCTTTTAATTAAATCCATTTTATTTTTTAAAATTTTGTTAGATTTTGATATAACAGGGTAAATACATATTCAAGAAATAAAATCAATGACAGATGAGGTCTGGAGGAGGAAAAAATGCAGAAATACGTATGTGATATTTGTGGGTATGTTTATGATCCTGAGGTAGGGGATCCTGATAGCGGCGTTAGTCCGGGAACAGCGTTTGAAGATATTCCTGACAATTGGGTTTGTCCGTTGTGCGGCGTCGGAAAAGAAGATTTTTCCCCAGAAGACTAGAAAACAACAATCAAAAAAGAGCTAAAGCTCTTTTTTTTATGGGTTCAATGGGTTATAATGGAAATAACTACAGAAACAAGGAGGACATATGGCAGTTAAAGCACGGGAAACCCTTGAAAGCAAACAAATCAGCATCACTACCCTGGGCATCTTAATGGTAGTGGTGGTGGGATATACACTTCTCTATAATCAGTTTGCCAATACCCTGGAAGACTATCGGTTGAAAACAATTGTTGGTGTGATCAGTCTGGTGATTATGATGGGTGGATTTTTAATTTCACTACGTTTTATTACAACCGCCTATGAAATGGTCATTACCCATGACAGATTGATTATTGACCGAAAAATATTTTTTTGGAAAAAAACCGTATTGGAAGTAAAAACTGATGACATTAAAAAAATTCTGCCCATCGAGGAAGCAAAAAAAACTGAAGGGCAAATGCGTAACTACACCCTGACAAACATGGATGGAAAACGAAAATACGTGATTCAATATGAGGAACAGGGAAAAATTTGTTGTGTAAAGATCCAATGTTCAGGGAAATTCCATGAAACCTTAAAAAAACAGGTCAAAATATAATAGCCTTAAGGAAAACTTAAGGGAAATAGGGTATTATTTAGTCATAACAAGTTACCCTCTTTCAAAGTTTTTAGAAAAAACCGAACGCTTTTCACACGGCTTCGGTTTTTTTCTTTTTTGAAAAAAAA
>PGZS01000250.1 GCA_002841435.1 Firmicutes bacterium HGW-Firmicutes-3
ACATTCAGCAAAAGTACTTGATTATGCAAAGTATGGTGGGAAATATGGTGTCAAATGTGACGCTATAGAATATGACCATAAGTTTGTTGTAGCTAGAAAAAACAAAGTTGTAAATACACTGGTAAGTGGCATAAAAATGAAGCTAAAAATGAATAAAGTAACACTGGTAGAGGGGCAAGCCATGATTCTCGAACGGACTTTAGAAGGCTTCAAAGTTCAAGTTCAAGTTCAAGATCAAGAAGAGATTTATATTGGAAAAAGAATGTTGATTGCGACAGGTTCAACATCCATTATTCCACCCATACCGGGTGTAGAAGTAGGTATTAAAAAAGGTTTTGTATTAACGAACAAAGAGATACTGGATCTGGAGATTATTCCAAAGAAACTTGTTGTAATCGGTGGCGGTGTCATTGGTCTTGAAATGGCATCTTATTACAATTCTATTGGCAGTCAAGTGACTGTCATTGAAATGCTAAGTAAGATTGCAGGTGGCACCGATTATGACATCTCAAAACTGTTAATGAAGCATTACGAGAAAAAAGGCATTGAATTTAAACTCGAGTCCAAGGTTACCAGATTGACAGATACACAAGTCATATACGAAGCCAATGGCTCAGAGTATCAAGTGGATTGTGACAAAGTCCTTATGAGCATTGGAAGAAGGCCGGTCACTACCGGATATGGTCTTGAAAACATAGGTGTCGAACTGGACCGAGGTGCCATCAAAGTAGATGAACAAGGCAGAACTAATGTTGTGAATGTCTATGCAGCAGGTGATGTCAACGGAAAATCCATGTTGGCACATACAGCCTATCGTGAAGCAGAAGTCTGTGTGAACAACATACTTGGTAAAAAAGATGTGATGCGGTATCACGCCATACCTAATGTGATCTACACAAATCCAGAAGTGGCTACCGTTGGAGAGACAGAAGAGACAGCAAAAGAAAAAGGTATTAATTACAGTGTGACAACACTGAAAATGAACTACAGTGGAAGATATGTGGCAGAAAATGAAGATGGAGACGGTATTTGTAAGGTGCTGATTGATAAGAAGTACAACAGGCTTATTGGTGTACATATGATTGGTAATCCATCTTCAGAGATTATTTTTGGTGTTTCATTAATGATCGAAACAGAAATGAAAATCGATGATATTAAAGAGTTAGTATTTCCCCATCCAACAGTAAGTGAAATCTTACGAGAAAGTATATTTAGTTAAGAACGCAAAATAATCAATCTATTTGGAAAAACAGGAGGAAGTAAAATGCCGAAAGGTCAAGTAATAAAACCAGAAGAAGTACGTAAGCCGGGTGTCCTAAAATTCAATGACATTGTATTAAACCAATATCAAAAAACAATCAAAGATGAAAAAGAAAACTTCACAAAAGATGAATTTTTAAGAATCTACAGAGACATGTTGTATATACGACAATTTGAAGATATGTTGTTTGAACTACGTGCAAATAAGCAATGGAAAGGCGTAGAATACCAATATTCCGGACCTGCTCATTTGTATACCGGTCAAGAAGCGGCAGCGGTTGGCCAAGCCTTTATTCTGGATAAGGATGACTTTACTTTTGGCTCTCATAGAAGTCATGGTGAGATTATTGCTAAAGGCTTATCTTGTATTGTAAAGCTTGAAGACGATGAACTTATGACAATTATGAATGATGTTTTTGAAGGGTCCATCATTGGCCCTGTAAGAGACCAACAGAAGGATACAGAAGATGTTAGAGCTTTAGCGGTTGACTTTTTGTTTTATGGGATTATGGCGGAACTATTCGGTCGTAAAACCGGATTTGCACAAGGTTTAGGTAACTCCATGCATGCTTTCTTCACACCATTTGGTGTCTATCCGAACAATGCCATCGTTGGTGGATCTGCACCAATCGCTATGGGTGCGGCCTTATATAAGAAAATAAACAAGAAAAAAGGGATTTGTATTTCTAATTCAGGAGATGGCTCACTGGGTTGTGGACCGGTATGGGAAGCCATGAATATGGCAGCCATGGATCAAATGAATGAATTATGGGATGATGCCTACAAAGGTGGGTTACCTATCATCTTTAATTTCTTTAACAATCAATATGGTATGGGTGGTCAAACAAACGGCGAAACAATG
>PGZS01000044.1:0-11832 GCA_002841435.1 Firmicutes bacterium HGW-Firmicutes-3
CGGGTTATCTGTCATACTCTCTAACATTTGTGTGGCTACGATAACCGGTTTTGAACTTGTATAACACTTTTTAATGAGTTTCTTTTGAATGATAGGAACGGATTTAACCGGCAATTCAATTCCCAAGTCACCACGAGCAATCATAATACTATCAGATACTGCAATAATTTCATCAATATTTTTTATCGCTTCAGTGTTCTCAATCTTTGAGATGATTTTAATATCCTCACGATTTTTTTTCTTGAATATCTCTCTAACCGATTCTACATCTTTTGCGTTACTCACAAAGGAGAGCGCTATGAAATCAACATCTTGATCAACAGCAAACTCGATGTCTGCTCGGTCTTTTTCTGTCATGAAAGGAAGACCGGTTATACATCCTGGGACATTAACACCTTTTCTACTGGATAAGACACCACCTGCTATAATCTTACAGACTATGTCTGTCCCTTCAATGGATACAACCTCAAGATTAATACGACCATCGTCGATGTAAATAGATTGACCTATTGTGACACTTTTATAGAGCTCTTTGAAAGAGATCGTAACGGCTTTTTCATCGCCTTCGATTTCATCTGAGATAAGTCGGATTGTTTCACCATTTATAAGGTTCACCTTGTTTTTAAGAACACCAATACGCATTTCCGGTCCTTTTGTATCTACAATCAAGGGAATCGGTTGATTCAGTTTTGTTCTCGCTGCCTTCATGGTTTTAATTCTATGACCATGCACTTCATGGTTCTCGTGAGAGAAGTTAAATCTAGCGGCATCCATGCCGTTTAGAATCATATCCTCATAAATACCTTCAGTTGCCGGTCCCATCGTACAAATGATTTTCGTTTTTCTCATAGTGTTCTCCTTGTGTCTTTCTAAAATCCCAATTAGTGATCGCATCATTATTATTTATATCTTATATATTCTATTACTATCATATAATGTCTACCGGTTAAGACATGACTTTCATTTGATAGAACTCAACAAGGAACTATTATAATGATTTATAGGGTTATTGACAATGCTTATTTTAATAAAAAAACATCTTCTCCTTATTTGCTTACTATTTTATATTATATTGTAATATTATCGTTATATAAAGCTTTATTTAAATACGCATAAATCATACGTGTTTGACAGTTTTGCTTTTTCATTGTATACTCTATTTATTGAAACCTATTGTCAATAAATAAATCTTTTTGCAACCAAAACAGGAGGTCTGCTATGAATACACTTATATGTCCTATTTCAAAAGAAACAGCCAATAAGGCTGTGGTTCGTGTTACCGGCTTCTTGATTGCCACGCTAATCGTATTGTATGCTTTAACAAGTAGTGTCTATATCATTATTGCTATTCTTATTGATTTTATAATACGTGCTTTTACAACCTTAAAATATAGCCCACTTAGTTTGTTATCTACTCAAATTGCTAAGGTCTTCCATTTGAAGCCCGTTACAATTGATAAAGCGCCCAAAATATTTGCTTCTCGGGTTGGCTTTCTTTTCTCCATAACAGCTTTGGCTTTATATCCCCTTAACCCACAAATCAGCCTTGTCGTACTATTGGTTCTTATGGTTTTTGCTCTACTTGAAGCCCTTTTTGATTTTTGTGTTGGTTGTATTGTATATACGTATGTGGTATTGCCCCTAAATAAGAAAAGTGGCTCTGACACGTTATGAGGCATGAATAAAATACCTTCTTCAATATTGAAGAAGGTATTTTCCTATTCATCGATTTTCAATTTTAGATTTTCAAAGACTCTACGCGTCTCATCCTGATTTTTCAAATTAAAAATCACAGGTTGTTCATCTGTTACCACCAGTATATAGGGCGGTTTCTCTTTGTCCACAAAAAGCTTGACCAAGCCATATGTCTTGGTTTTAAAGTGACCTTTAAGCATAGAGCCTAGTGCTGACCCGTTTGTACGTGTTAACACTAGAGGCATTTCCTCAAGTAACGCCACTGACTCAATGGATTTCCATTCATAGGTGTCGCCATACATACCATGAATCTTTATTCCTGTATCCTCAATACTGATTTGAGCGTCTCTTGATGAAAAGACCAGTAAGAAAACGATGGCTACTAAGGTAATCGTAACGATGACTAACGGCATGATAAGTTTTTTACCTGCGCCTTCAATAAGCTTCCCTTCTTTGTCAAACAAATTTCCGTCATATTTTTGAGCTTTTACAAGTAAAATCACAGTTGATATAATTAAGAAGACATAAGCTGGTGTGGTACTTATATCAACCTTTAAAAGTTGTAGTACACCAATAAAAATGAAAACACCACCATTAATATAAGAAAAGATTCCAAGTAAACGTGCAAGTCCTTTTGTGTCAACCTTGGCTTTCTTTTCCTTAGGCATGGTGTTGTAACCTGATATTAGAAAATACCATTTAAACAAATGAACCGCCATACCAACAAAAATTACTAAACCTCCAATTAATAAATTAATCCACATGATAGAGCTCCATTTCTTTTGAAAATATGATTTCAATATCCAATTTCTTACATAATATCAGTTGACTTTTAATTTGCAATCTCGGTCTCAATCCGTCTATAATAGGTTTCAAAGCTATTGGCAACCACCATAGCACCACTTGGAACTTGAAATATAATCAATAATGCATTTAGAATATCCACGGATGAAGCCATTGCATTAATCATAATCAGAAAAATCAAACCCCCATTTAACAGATTTAACCCACCTAAAATCAATGGTAGTACTATAGATAAAGTCACAAAAGGCGCACAACAAATGATAATAAATCTTTTTTTAGTCAATGACTGAGAAGTAAATACAAATCCACCCCATAACTTGATACCGAAAAAAGTGTTGTCATCTCTTAAAAAATTAGGTATCCATAAAGCATGTAGCATCTCATGAATGTAGATCATGATAAGCATAAATAAGATATAATACCATCTAAAGCTAAAGGATATGCTATGATTATTACCCATATTTTCAAAAAAATCTACAAACGTAGTGTCAAAGAACGTTATAATAAAAAAGGATAATAGGCCACAAGCAACCATAATTGGAATGGATGCTAAAAAAGCCATAAATAAATTGGAAGGTTCTTTTATTTTTATCCAACCCTGATTTATATAGTTTTTTCTTAGTTCTTGGTCTACTGGTGGTATATTTTTTACATATTTCATTAAGTCACCTCATATTTTTGCTTTCATATCTTCTAGTATAGCATTCATATCTTAATATCCAATTAGATACAGTGATTCTTTTTATTAAATCTTATAACAATGGCGTGTTCTCAGCTAATAATAGTCGATAACACGCCATACAAATATAATGGTTTCCTTATCTTGTCGGAACAATTTCCAACCAATAGCCATCCGGATCTGATATAAAATAGATGCCCATCTTTTTATTTTCATAGCATATGCAGCCCATTTTTTCATGTAAAACATGTGCCGCCTCATAATCATCTACTCTAAATGCCAAATGGAATTCATTGTCGCCTAGATTATAAGGTTTTTCCCAGTCTTTTAACCATGTAAGTTCTAGCTGAAAGTCTGAAGCATCATTTCCCATAAAAACAATAATATAGGCGCCATCATCGGCTTCCTTACGTCTTACTTCAGTAAGTCCTAGTGCTTCCTTATAAAACGCTAAGGATTTTTCAAGATTTAATACATTATAATTTTCATGCACCATTCTAAATTTCATACTATTATCCCTCTCTAACTATCTATATTTGTATGTGCCACTTTTGACCACATTCTTGAATTTCCATCACATGTGTATTATCAATAGAACTTGCTCTTTCTTTTTTATACTTTTGAATAATTGAGGGTTGGTCCCAAAAATGCATGGGAAATACATATTTAACCTTTGCTGTACTCAATAGATTTTCCATGCCTAAATAATAATATTCTTCTTGTCTCGGGTCAAGTGGTGCAAAAGCTACATCAATATGAAGGTCTTTTAAAATGCTCATTTCCTTCTTAAACTTAATTGTCATATCCTTATTATAGGCTTCGGTCTCACCAGGCCATACCCACAAATTAAGGTCGCCGGCATAATAAATGGTTTTTTCTTGATACGTTAACAAAAATGCAACGCCTTCATCCGTTGAAATAAGTGACTTTATCATGATTTCACTCTCATCACAGACGTTTAGAATGTATGTCTGAGACGGAAGTACCCAGATGATTTCATCCAAAAGCTTTGGATCGATACCCATCTTCTGATCATTCAACAGTACCGCCTTTATATCTGATGATAATACATATTCGACCTGCTCATACATATTATATAAATCAAATATCTTAGGATTAAAATGATCTTTATGCTTGTGGCTCACGAATACAATAATCTTTTTGTTCGACTTCATAACCGGTATGTCTGCCTTATAATAGTCAAACAACCAGTAACAATTTTCCCACTCTAAGAGAAACCCACTATGATCAATATATGTGATCTCCACAAGGGCATCACCTACTTCCTTATCATTATAACTAACTTAGATTGTCTAACATCTCTTCTGGATTTTTTGCTGCATTAACCTGATCAAATGCTTTTATTATCATGCCCTCTTCGTCAATCAAATATGTGGTCCTTACGATGCCCATATATTTCTTGCCATACATGCTTTTTTCCTTCCAAACATCATAGGCTTCTACTACCTTTGTCTCAGTATCCGCCAGCAGTGTGAATGTCAAATTGTATTTGTCTGCAAATTTTTTATGGGACTTAACGGTATCTTTACTAATACCGATGATTTCAGCACCTTTTTCCTTAAAATCTGGATACAGCTGTGTAAACCCACAAGCTTGGCTGGTGCAACCTGGTGTATCATCCTTCGGGTAAAAATACAAAATGACTTTTTTTCCTAAATAATCTGTAAGCGATACTTTCTTGCCATCTTGATTTTGCAATGTAAACTCAGGTGCTTTTATGCCTATTTCCAACATATATTATGCCTCCTCTATATTCTATTATAATGAATGGTTTTACCATTAAAATTCATCTACTTAGAAGTATACCATATAAAAGGTTTGTTCGAAAAGACTAGAAAAAGACAATCACCCTCCGATTGTTAAATCATAGGGTGATTGTCTTTTTGTAAGACATATAATTAGATGAGCTTACTTAAGCCTGTGGTTTTTTCATAATCTCTACTATACGAATGATACCATAGGCCAATAAGGCATAAACTGCCATGGCAATAAGTGTTGCCGCTTCTAAATATGCTGTAGTTTCTATTCCTTGTGCAACCCCGGTTCTGAAAATACCGATAAAAGGTTGGAGAAAGAGTTCTGATAAACTGTAAATTGCGGATACAAATGGGCTGCCCGGATTTGCACCAAGTAGCTTAAAAACAAATCGAAATGCTAATAGCACTTCCAAAATCCCGAATATATACGTTACAACTTTACGAAACTTAAGATTTTTTTCATGCGTGTGTTGAACTTGAGGTGTATTCATTTTTAATTCCTTTCCATAGAGTTATTTCCAAAAATAAAGCTTATAACACTTTTTTACCTTTGATCACTCTCAAAAGGAAAATGATGATTGCTATGACCAATAGAACATGAATAAATCCTCCTATGGTATTTGAACTAACAATTCCTAAAACCCAAAAAATAATAAGTATAACTGCTATAGTATTTAACATATTAACACCTTTCTATAATTTATTTGCCAAATCTTCAACTAAAACCGCTTCGCTATCCTTTAGTTGTCTGTTTTCTTCCTCTAATTTCTCAATGTGGCTAATACCTTCTTTTTCCCTTAGTAATCTGTTCTGTTCCTCAGTTTTGCCAATTGTTTTGGTTAAACTTCGCATTTTCATGTTTGACTTAATCTGTTTCATTGTACTTAGGAATAAAACAATAATTGCCCCAAAGCTAGCAGATATTAATATGACGATTGTCTGTGATATCATGATTTCTAATGAGAAAAATCTCAATGTTACAATGGTTGTATTTTGTAGTGCAAAAACGACGACTAATACTGAGAATAATAAAGAAAATATAAATGCTACCGGCATTGACTTTCACCCCTTAATCCAATTTATTAAGCTGTTATCAAACTAATCTTACAAAGCTCTTACTAAATTAATTCACTAAGCTTAAGAAAATATTTTGTTTCGACGTCATTATATTTTCTTACCTAGCATATATTATACACCTATAAATATTATAAGTCAAATTATAGTTGTAATTATTATTATAATTATTATATATAATAATTATAATTTTGTACCTAAGTATCCAGTTTCTACTTTTTTGCTTTCTTTCAGTTTATAGCTTTCTTTGTCATAAAGCAGATACCACCGCAAGTCAGAAATCATAAAAAACCGACCAGGATGAAATCATTCTGGTCGGTTTTTTATGGTGCGTATCCCATTATTTTTCTTCATTATTTAAGTAATTCACAGAATATCTTTTTCTTATACCTTCTTTTGGCAACGACTCCGCATACTTCAATGCATCTTCTTCCGTAAGGCTTTCAAAATATTCAATGATCACCGAAAGCCTCTCATATTCATTAATAGATAGAAGTACTGCATCCGGCTGGTTGTTCTTTAATATAAACAGTTTACCGTAGTCATCTGCCTTTTCCCTACAGGCTTTATAGTTTTTTATCATTTCCGAATTTGAAATAAGTGCTTTAGTTGAAATTATCATTCAGATATCACCTCTGCCTATTTAAAGTCCTAATTATTATCATACTTTTTACCTGTATTCTAACACATTCTATCTATATATGCAAAAACAATTGGTTATGAAATGCATTCAAGAAAAAATGACTTCATTATAAGCTTAAGTTGTTATAACTATCCAATAATAAGTGCAATTGCCATCGAAAATATTTATATTTTCATTATAGTTTTAATAATTATTGCTATAATATATTAAATTATATATAATATAATCATTGTAATATTAATATATATAGAGTATGATGTATACGTGTCATTGTTCGAATATTGTAAATACTATAATAAAAATAAAGAAGGAGTACAAAATGAAAATATCACTTAATAAGTCACTAACAGTTTTCTTATGCATTCTAATGGTTTTCACCGCAGTTACACCTGTGTTCGGCGCAGTGTCTTCCAAAGATTATGAATCAAGTTGGGCAAAAGAAACCATTCAATCCGCTCTTTCATCAGGAGTTGCCAGCGGCTACCCAGATGGATCATTTAGACCAGATAACCCAGTTACCCGAGCAGAATTTATTTCATTGGTAAACAATGTTTTTATGTTTACAAATTCTGCTTCTCCTAATTATACAGATGTATCCTCAACAGATTGGTATGCACCTGCTATAGGAAAAGCCTTTGCAGCAGGTTATATCAGCGGTTATCCTGATGGCAATATGAAACCTGACGCGCATATAACCCGTCAAGAAGTCGCATCTATAATTAGTCGTCTCAAATCTCTAACAGCAACATCCGACGCACCGGATTTTACGGATGGTTCTTCTATTCCAGCTTGGAGCAAACAAGCTATCATCGCCGTTGATGAGGCAAAAATCATGGTTGGCTATCCAAATGGCAGCTTCATGCCTATAGCACAGACAACACGTGCGGAAGCATTGGTAGCAATTACAAGAGCCTTCAATTATAACGTTATCCGTGAGCCAATAGCCGTAACTTCTATTGATGTCACCCAAGATACCATGACTTTGATTGCCGGCGGTTTAACCGGAACAATAGCCCTTGAGATAACACCGAATAATGCTACCAACCAAAATGTCACTTGGACCTCAAGCGATACAAGTGTCGCAACTGTAGAAAATGGCATCGTAACACCGATAGCAGAAGGTACAACTCAAGTAAAGGTAGTCTCTGAAGAAGATGAAACAAAAACCACAACAGTAACGGTAACGGTTGTTATGTCAGCCTTACCTACTGAAACTGTTGGATCTGTAGATCTTGGTATGGCCGGTGATTTTGTAATCTTATCAAAAACAGGTATTTCATCTGTTCCAAATTCAGTAATCACAGGCGATATTGGTGTTAGCCCTATAGCTGACACAGCAATCACAGGATTTTCCCTTACACTTGATGCAACAAACCAATTTTCATTATCCGACCAAGTTAACGGGAAAGTATATGCAGCAACTTATGCTTCACCGACACCAAGCAATCTAACCACAGCAATAAGTGATATGGAAACAGCATACACCGACGCTGCCGGAAGAGCTGTGAATTTTACAGAGCTTTATAGTGGCGATCTTAGTGGTAAAACATTAGTCCCCGGTGTCTACAAATGGGGTACAGGTGTCCTAATAAATTCTGATGTAACCCTAAGTGGTGGCCCAAATGATGTTTGGATTTTCCAAATTGGCGAAGGCCTTACACAAGCTAACGGTACCAAAATTACCCTAACCGGTGGCGCACAAGCCAAAAATGTTTTTTGGCAAGTGGCTGAATCTGCTTCTATTGGAACCGGTTCACATTTTGAAGGTATCGTTCTTAGTAAAACCAACATCTCCCTGGGAACGAATGCATCGATCAATGGACGATTATTGGCACAAACCGCAGTTACCCTAGATGCAAGTACTGTTGTAGCGCCATAATAAAAAATTAATGTCTTGCAAAGAACTGAAAATATATTCAGGTAACAACCTGTAGTTAATAAGCAATATAATAGCAAGGGACCATCTCAGTCAAAAAGAGAGGGTCCCTTGCTTGTTATACATCTTATTACAATAACCTTTTTATTCTTACCATCATTCAAAAAAATTCACTTTTGATACCTTTTGACAGACTTCCCATACATTTTCTATATTGCCTATATCATCCGCATATCTAGGGTAGACACGCATATCCATGAACTGCCTGATACCTTGTATGAAGCCATGGGAATAATGAGATGGCTTCATGACTTCCAATCTATTATTAATGAGTTTGCCCGATAAACTATCCAAAGCTTCAGAAGTACATATGTCAAAATATATATTTGCAATGGTTTCAGGCTCTGCACCGAAAGCGTTTTGAACTGCTGCTGATAGTCTCCATACTGATTTAAAATGTCTTCTTGTATCCTTCGAAATCTTGATTGCCGGTATTTGGAGTGCATTTACTTTAACACCACTATTATCTAGTACCTCTGACATCTTAAATGTTAACAAAAGCAAGGCCATTTTGGAGTCACCATACCTTCTATATGTGTTATAGGGTCTAGAGTCCTTGTACTCACCTTGCAGATTGTCGAATTCTATTTTTCTCCTTGGTACAAAATAATGCCTTATGCTTACTGTACAGGCATTCAGTATTTTAGGATTTTCTGATCTTTCAAGCATTTCCCTTAATAAATACGTCAAAAAAAATGGGCCGACTACATTAGTAGCAAATGACAGTTCAATATGATCTTGGCTAAATTGATATTTTTTTACACCATGCTGCAAATAGGCGGCATTGTGGATTAATATGTCTAACCGATCATATTTCTTCTCAACCTCAACACAAAATCGACGGATGGAATCTAATGAGGCAACATCTAACTCTAGCAAATCTACATAACTATTCTTAGTTACTTCAATGATACATCGTTGAACCAAACGTCCTTTATCTAAGTTGCGACAAGCCATTATGACTTGGTAGCCTTCCCTAGCAAACTTAATTGCTGCCGCTTTACCAATACCTGAATTTGCTCCGGTTATTAAGACTGTTTTCGCTTTCATAAATCGCTCCCTTAACTTAAGTTCATCTTCCTAGCAGCTTTATGACTTATCTCTGATTACTTTTGTTTGGCATTCACTACACGCATTGTCATGTAAAGATATAATGCCACCACAAGCCACACAGGTATACTCGCCTTGTTGTATGTTCATAAACGCAGAAAACCCAATCTCTTTTACTAAACTGCTATTCTCCATGAGACTTGCACCATAACGTGTATTATAGCTTTTTTCAAGAGATTTTATTTGTTTACAGGGGTACTCTGAACATTCGTAGCAGTAAGATATACCTTTGTCTTTGACACAATTTTTAATTTTACATTTTCGGCAGTGCTCAGGTTTGCCGATATCATTATTCAAACAACCGGCACAAGGCTTCTTGTGGTTGCAATGCTTATAGCAAACCATGCAGTTCATACCGCAAGGTGCAAACATTGTTACATCAATTTTATCCGGCATTTTCACATTGCATGGCTCCTCTCATAATAGAACTGTTATAATGTATATTTTTTTGTAATACGAATTTTATTTCTATCATTTAAGATTAAAGGGTTCTCTGTCTTTATTATACCCTTTCTATTAATTTCATAACAACTTAAAAGCTTTTTCAAAGCCTGTATCAGAATCAGACCTATATCGAATGCTCTATGAATCCCTAAAGCTTAACTTCAAATATTGATCCTTCTCTCTTATATCCAAGCTTCTCGTAGTATGGATCCACATCACTCATCACGTATACCGGTTGATTTGAGAAATCTATACATGCTTGTTCTATTAGAAATTTCCCAATCGATTTTCCACGATACTTTTTTTTGACAAGTAAATCATAGACATAAATCCCGAAACCATCATCATCACGACAACGGGCATAACCACATAGAACGTCCTTAACATAAGCCACATAAGTTATGCTGGACGCCAAAGCTATTATATACTTCTTGAAGCCTTCATCACTATAGTAGTCAATCCATTCTTCTCCCTCTTCTTTAATCATGTCAAACAATTGTTGTTCATCTTCTTTACAGTATCTTTTTATATCCATCCTAAACGCCTTTCAATATTTTATGGATTGTCATCATACTTCTAATCGCAATCACCTCATTAGTCTTCCTGATTACGACATCAGTAATTTAGTTTTATTAATCAATACTAATTTTTCTTGTTGCTCTTTTTATTATCCATTTTGTATTTTTGTTATTTGAATGTTCCCATTCTTTGATCAGTGCTGCTGTTGACGTCTTGTTTACTTTCAACCAATCGGTTAAGTGGTTTGCCACTGATTTCTTAACAAACATAACCTCATCTTCTTTTAACTTTTCTAATATCTTAAACACCGGTTCCGGATGTTCAATAAACGTATCCAGTTTTGTAGCCCACGGAAGCTTTGGTCGTAATCCTTCACTGGACAATCTTCTTAAATGAAAATTATCTGAATCTGCCCATTTTGTCATTTTCTCTATTGCTTGCTTTGGATATAACCTAATAAAAGGTCTTACAGCGTATTCACCTGTATTTCTTTTCGTTATTTCTTCAATCAGATACATGGATTTATCAAAATGTGCCAAGCCATATTTCTCAACATACTTTCCAATTGGTAAGATCCAATAGAACTCTTTAAACATGCCTGTTTCATGTTTATTCTCTTCTCCCAATATAGCTTCAAGAATCCTTGATGCTTGATCAAATTCCTTGGGCAAGTAGTTATAGAGCTCATCTGCGTGTAATTCTACTCTTTTAGAATAACTAAGGCCTTCACACTTTTTACCAATGGCACCGATATACTCTTTTTGAGGAAATTCTTTATAGACCTCAAAGATTTTCTCTGCTAAGAACTCTGCCAGATTCGTACCATAATACTTTGAAATACTTTTATCATGATCTTTTTCCACTTTTTCACTTCCCTAAATAGACACATTTATAAGATGCCTTAGCCACCACTCACATTCCAATTATATCCATTTTACCATAGTGTTTTCATCTAATACAACAAAAACCCCCTATAATAACAGTTCTGTTCTTGCAAACTGTTATTATAGGGGCCCCAATATTTTATAATGTTTTTGCTTTTGTCACTATTTTTTCTTGTTCTCTAGGAAAGTCGTACTACAGTATTCAGCCTTGAAACATGGCTCAATACGTCAAGGACATTTCCTGTCGAACCGTTCAGAAATATGAG
>PGZS01000044.1:11856-29120 GCA_002841435.1 Firmicutes bacterium HGW-Firmicutes-3
TTCAGCCTTGAAACATGGCTCAATACGTCAAGGACATTTCCTGTCGAACCGTTCAGAAATATGAGCAGAGCTCATAACGAAGCGAAGCTTCTTTTCTTGACCGGATAACAGACTTCTGTTACCCATTCATCTGGGTTTTGTGTTTGTGCCGGACTTACATGATAAATACAAAACATGGCACCGTTAAATTCATATTGATTGTCATTAACCCAGTTTGCAACGACTTGGTTAACTTCGGTAATTTGATCATAGCTCCCTTTGTAGATTGCTGAAGCGATTTCAATGGCCGGAACTGTTTTGAACGTTACATTCTCCGTATTTTGATATTTGTCCTTAAGGGCCATTTGTATCTCCACGTCTACATCCTGCTCCTTATAGCCTTCATCATGAAAAATTGCAAGGCTATAACACGGGTCATCCGGTTGTAAATGCATTCCGCCTGTTTCTGCCATCATTGTGTTCCAAAGTAAGCCCTCTTGGTCATAAGATGGAATAACTTTTCTAACACTGGCAACATATCTTTCCGGCAACGTTTTTAAGACGACATTATAATTCATAGCTGTATCATCCTTTCTCAACCGACTAATGGTTGTTTCAAGGAGTCGTAAACGATGCTTGACTTCTTCAGCTTGGGCTTCAATCTCTAACTTCTTTATTGACAAAAACTCAGCCAGTGCTTTCGTATCATCATATTTAATCAATATTTCCGAGATTGTTGAAAGACCAAAGCCCATATCCTTAAGGGCTATGATTCTAGCTGCAATTTGCAACTGTTCCTCACTATAGTACCTGTAACTATTGGAAGCATCAATACTTTTTGGTACCAACAAGCCTAAGGCATCATAATGCCTTAACATCCTTATACTAATCCTTGATAATTTCGAAAAATCTCCTATTTTTAACATTGATTCTACCTCACATATATGTGTTTTCTTGAGCTCATCTTTATTATAAAGTGTACCACAATGTGAGAGTCAACATAAATATTGTTTTTTCGGTAAATTAAGACAGTTAGTGTTACTCCCAACAAATCGGAGCGTATTCCCCATCATAATGCCAATCATGTTTGATGACTTCATCGTTAATTGTTCCAAAACATCTAATGATTTACACTTTATAATCCCTGCATGATAAGCCTTGATAACCTCAGAGTCTGTTGCATCCTTAAAGGGATTAGTAGTAGGTAATCTTGATCTCCCCTAATTTATCATAAAATAATATCATAGCTTTTGAAAATCCAACCGGCTTATGCTGTCTGAAAGTTGGAAGGATTCATCTTTCATAATATCTAACTTATAATGCGAAAAATTTATCTTGTTGTTTTTGATTTCACCTCTTTTTCAAAAAGCCAAAGACAGTATCTCTTTGGCTTTTTATCTTAAAATATTAATTTAAAACAGCATTCTATTTTCTCTTTGCGTTTATTTTAAATCTTTTCTTTATATTTATTTAGCAGGTTTACTAACCTCTTCATAAATCTCTGCTAATGATAACCCTTTGCTTTTAAGATATTTTTCAACGGTCATTTCATTTGGTTGCTTCCCATCGACACTTGAGATGGCCTTTTCTCGTCTGTACTTATTCTTCCACTGGCTCTCCTAAGAACATTTCCCACCAGGGTGGTGCTTTCTCACCGTCGTAAGTCGCATCATAATGCTCTTCTTCGTAGAAACCTTGGGGAATATGAAAAGCGTCCGGCAGATAACCCTCCAAATCTTCCATAGGAATGTTGCCAAAGTGGTGGAAGTGATGGTGCTGCCATAAGTTTTCCCCGAAGAATATCCTTAACTCCGTCAATGTGCCGTTGGCCATGACAAACTGGTAACGCCAGTTGATCTCCTCGTCATGATGAAAGGGCATCCAGTATTCGTACATCGTGCCTTCTGCCAATACTTTCTGCTGTTGTTGTTCTTGAGATGCTGCCTCTAGCATAATGTCATACAGAAAATCTGTAGCGGGTCCTTGATAGGAAACCAGCTTTCCTGCATCTGCCATGATGTAATACACCCGCCCTTCTTCCTCCACTTTTTGCACGTGAATCCTTTCGCCAATAGCGTTCCTACTGTAAAAAGTTTGGGCTTTTGTCCCCTCCATTTGGCAATAGGTGCCGTCATCATAGCCAAATGTGAAGTAATAATTGGGTTGATGGAGATTCTCCAGGAACGTCAAGGGCAACCCCTCGTCTGTTCCCAGATGAGCGTCCGACTGACTTGTTTCTTCTTCTGGTTCCAGTTCCTTTTCTACTGCTTCTTGTTCTTCCTGTTCTACTGCTACTTCTTTTCCTGGTTCAACTTCAGATTCTGTTTCGTACTCTCCCACAAGCTGGTGAACCTGTTCAGAGCTTTCCTTCAGAGGTGCTTCGGAGCAGGCCGTCAACAAAAAGAGAGCTATTCCTGACAAAAATACCGTCCACGCTTTTATTCTAAATTTTTTGATATATTTATTCAGCAAGTTTGCTAACCTCTTCATAGATTTTTTCAAATTCACTTCCGTCAACCGGCCCCTTTGAAATATAATTATAAGTATGTTCTAGCAACGCCCCACTGTTAATATATTTTGAAGATACGCTATAGCTTTCCAACAAACCATCAACTATTGTGTAATTCTCAATTGTATGCTCCTCATCTGGCTTTCCATCAGACTGTGTTTCTACTTTAACAACTGTCTTGTCTCCATCTGAATCGAAATCTACTTCCTTTACAACCCAGTCATGAAATTCATTTTCAGCATATAACGAATTATTAGAGTAAGCGTCTAATTTATGTATTAGCGTTTCTAATTTGAGACCCATCTCATCATCAAAAAAATCATTTTCAAAAATCGTACCGTATTGACCATTTATTGTTTGTACTGTATATCTTTTTCCTTCTACTTTTCCAATTTGAAAAACCATAGCTTCTTGGCTTCCCTGAAGAAAATAGTCACCTTGACGGGAAATCACTTCTCCCATGTCAAATTTATAACCTTTCTCAATGGCCAAAGCAATTTCATCTGCCAAAGGCTGATATTCTGGTTTAAGTGCCTTAGTGGAAGTATTATTATTCTCTTTTTCTATATTTCCAACTTCTACAATTGCTGAATTTTCCTCTGTTAGATTATGATCTACTTGCTCATTTTTTACTGATGTAGTTTCTTTTTTACAACCTGTCAACATTATTAATCCTAACATTAACACTAATAATAATATCTTAAATTTCATATTAACTTCTCCCTCTACTCCATTGTTTTAGTGTTTATACTAAGAGGATGCTAAAAAGTCTCATCTTATAATAAAACACTTTTTCGGCATCCTCATTGGCACTTACTATATTCCTTTTATTTCTTTATACAATCTTAACAGCGTCATATAGGCTTGTTGTCTTTGATATCCCCCTCTTGGGTCAAATCGCTCATTGCCCACACCTGTCATTACCTTGGCATTAAAGACATAGCCAATATAAGGTTTAGCCCAGTTAGCAATCGCATCGGCATCAGCAAAACTTGGTACCTCTGCGCTTGTATTTTCATCTAAAGCTGTCGCTGTCGCTGTAAGCATCTTAGCTGCCTGTTCTCTAGTAATTGGATTATTCGGATCAAAAGTAGTCGCTGATGTTCCATTGACTATATCTAATGTGTAGGCTGCTAATATATCATTTTTAGCTCTTTCGCTTAAACCATTAATATCTTCAAAAGGAGATACCGCTGGTAATGATAAGCCCTTACTTTGAATATATTTTTCAACTGTCATTTCATTGGCTTGTTCAATCATGATGACGGCAAGCGTACAAAATTCTGTTCGTGTAACCGTTTTTGTATATTCACTTTGCATCTCTGGTGGTACTAACTTTCTAAATTCGGCTTCTCTTACTTCTGCTAATGCCCATGGTGCTGGTGCATCTTTAATATTGTCAACTGCTTTTTCCATAGGGTATCTTGGAGAAGTTTTTTTGGTTTCTTTTCCTAAAATACCACCGTTGTAATTCTCGCCACCATTCCACAGAGTTCCATCTGTTTTTGCTGCAATTAGATGTCGTACGCCTGCTGATGCAAAATACACGCCACTCATAATCAGTCTGGGCTCACTATTATAATCTGACATCATTTGATCAAAATATCTTTCACTACCCCAACCCCATAGGGTATTGTCTCTTTTTACAGCAAAGAAGGATTTTCCATTAGACGTTGTAAACCCATATAAAACATTGTCCATCTTCCTTGTCACTTCACCATTTGTGTCTTGTCCTATGACCCATAAAGAACCATCTTTTCTAACAATTACAGTATTAGCACCGCCACCGGCTACATATTCCACATCATCCATAATTTTAGTCGGTATTGTCACTTCTTCATCATGGCCTAATCCTAAGACACCATGACTATTTCTTCCAAAGCCCCATAATTCATTATTTTCATTGATTACAAAAGCACCGTGATGGGTTGCGCTAACATATTTGAATTTTCTATCTACCATAATTTGTGTATAAACTCTTTTATTTGCATCTTCACCTAGTATATTGCTACTTAGGTTAGGCATATTCGTGCCTGATATCCAAAGAGAGCCGTCTCTTTGGATGAGCATTGCATATCCGCTATAGGCAGATATCATATTAACATCATCCATTATTTTTATTGGTGTTAATGTCTCTCTTGTTGAATCATTCCCTAAAACTGAATTGGCATTTGAACCCCAGCCCCATAGGGTATTATCGTGTTTTACTGCAAAGGTATTGCCTAGATTTGTTGCAACCGACTTTACATCATCCATAATCTTATAGGGTTGTTCTACAAAATCTCCTTTGGATCCATTTCCTATTTGCCCAAAATAATTATCGCCATAGCCCCATAAACTGTTGTCTTTTTTGATGTAAAAAGTGGTGCCTCGTTCTGTTGCACTAATAATATTACTTGCTTGCCCTTGTGCATGTACTGGCAATCCTTCCATTACCATTGTCACCATCATCGTCATTACAAATAAAGCTGAAATAATTCTCTTTTTCATAGCACTCTCCATTCTCTGATTTCTTAATACTTTTTTGACTATTTAAACAACACATTATCATAAAATATATCCTTTTGCTTGTACTTTATTGCAGTTTTTGTTCTTATATTGCATTAAAAATACCTCTAAAGTAGATGGGCAAATTTATATAATTCGCCTGTCTACGTTAGAGGTATCCTCTCGATCTAAGTACTTTTTTTATTCTAAATGCACTATTATTGGTTTAGCATCAAGATCATATCGATGAACTTTCACATTTCCAATACTTTTTTTCTATATTCACTAGGGGTTAAACCTGTTTTTCTTTTAAAGATTCTAGAGAAGTAACTTTGATTTTCAAAACCGCTTAGAACCCCAACGTCTATGATTTTATTCTTCGGGTTATTTAAATGCTCCAACGACTTCATGATACGCGTGTTTAGTAAATAATCATGAGGTGTCATCCCTGTACTTTCTTTAAATTTTCGAATAAGAATAAATTTACTCATACTCGCAATATCCGAAATCTTATCTAGGGAAATATCTTCTTCATAATTATGATTAAAATAATCCACAACTTCTTGAATTCTTTTCTTTTCATCTCTACAATCTTCTTGTAGATGGTTCATAATCCCCAGTTTTCGAAAAATTGAGACCGCAATATTTATGCTTAAATTATTTAAGATATAGAAATAACCTTCTTTCTTTTGCTCATGCTCTTCGATAAAGGCATTTACAAATCCAGTGATTTCAGTGTCTATTGGAATTGGCTTGTTAGAAAAAATCACTTCATTCACACCATATATTTTAAAAGCCAAGTCACATAAAAATTCTCTTTCAAACTGAATGCTTAAAAAAGAAACTTTGGACAAATGCTTTGTTCCATGAATCTGGTTAGAATTAATAGCAAAAATCATGTTGGGTTCAGCATATATCGTACTACCCTCAATCATAAAACCATCCACTAAAGAATCCGTAATAATAAATTCATAGTTTAGGTGTTTGTAATCACCTTTCAATAGGTATATTGGTTTTTTAGTTTTATATATTGTCATCTTATTACAAGGATATGATGACATAAATTCATCTTCCTTGACAAAATCAGGCAACGGTTGTTTTGCCATATTTGGGTTACCCATTAAATATCCTCCAAACCTAGTTTCTCTATCTTTATCCAGAATCCCTTTGCGACATCCTTAAAACTAATTATAGTGCATAAAAACTAAATCATCAACCTAATAAAGGTTAAGGCGTCAAAACCATATGGTTGGATTTCAACCGCAAGAACCGTCCCCCCGGTTCAGTCCCCCCGGTTAGACAACAACCACATGGGTTTTTCCATCATCACTCAATTTAATTTTATTACCTTCAACCTTTTCTCCGTCGAGAATGAGCCCTTCAGTCACCATAATGCCTTTACTTCGGTTCTCAACTCTTATATCGTAAACCGCCGTCTTGTACTTGTATGTAATGGTAAAATCACCAAAACTTGCAGGCGTTGTCGGATCAATAATAAGATTATCCCCTTCTTTTCTTATACCTAAAAACCAGTGAACCAATCCTTGATACATCCAACCTGCCGAACCCGTATACCAACTCCATCCACCTCTACCTGTATAAGGCGGGCTCAGAGAAATATCTGCAATCATAACGTAAGGCTCTTTTTCATACTTGAGTGACTCTCTCTTGCTCGAAGTGATATGAATCGGATTAAGCAATGTAAAAAGTGTATCGGCCATGTTATAATCACGAATCATCGTACCGGCAATAGCTAGCCATACTGCCGCATGGGTATATTGTCCACCGTTTTCCCTTATCCCCGGATAGTAGTTTTTGATATATCCCGGGTCTTTGTCTGTTTTGTCAAAAGGTGGGGTTAATAGTAGAGAAATACCGTCTTCTTCTCTGACCAGATAACGAACAGCTGAATGCATTGCTACTTGTGACCTATCTTTCTGTGCGCCTTTTGATATAACACTCCATGATTGACTAATGGAATCAATTCTACATTCCATATTTTCTTTTGAACCCAACTTACTATTATCATCATAAAAAGCTCTCAGGTACCACTCACCATCCCATGTATGGGCTTCAATATTCGACAGTAGCGTTTCTCTTAATTCCTCAAATTGTTCTGCATGTTCAAGATCCCCTTCATAATGACAAAGGGGTATAAAGTCACCTAATACGGTATATAGAAACCAGGCTAACCAAACACTCTCTCCTGTTCCCTCTATACCTACCATATTCATACCATCGTTCCAGTCACCACCGCCCATTAAAGGAAGTCCATGCTTACCAAACTGAGTATGCAAGATAGTAAGTTTACAATGTTCATAAACACTGGACGAAATCTCAGATGTTTCAGGCGTAACCATGGCTTCATGCTGGCCTTCTTCAAGTAATGGTCCTTTAATATAAGGAACTATTTCTTTTAATATCGTATAATCACCTGTGCTTTTGATATAAGCCGATGTGGTATAGGGTAGCCATAGTAAATCATCTGTTATTTTTGTACGGACACCTATGCCCATGGGCATGTGCCACCAGTGCTGAACATCACCCTCCTCAAACTGCCGACTACAAGCGATTAATATTTGGTTTTTCAAGGCTGTTGGGTCTGTAATCAAAAGCGATAGGGCATCTTGAAGTTGATCTCTGTATCCATAAGCGCCACCACATTGGTAAAAAGCAGCGCGCGCATTAATCCTGCAAGATATTGTTTGGTACAATAGCCAACCGTTCACCATAATATCAATTGCTCGATCATTCGTTTTGACTTGTATTGTTCCCAGCACCTCCTGCCAGTAAGCATTAACACTGGCAAGCTCTTTTGTTACATTGCTCAAATCTTTATACTTATATCTAAGCCTACTGATTTCTTCAAGATCAGCACTTTGCCCTAGCCCAAAAACGATGGTTTTACTTTCATTCGGCCTAATTGCTATGGATACTTGAATGGCGCCACAGGCATCATAAGACACTCCTGTACTATTGGATAATTTGATGTCGAGGCCTTCCGGATTCAATATCGAGCCTTTTCGTCCAAGAAATTCATGACGATCACCTGTATACCCCGTAATCATCTCACTGGTAAACATAAAAGCGTTGTGCTTGCGAAAATGATAATTATAAATACTTTTTGCGCTCAAGTATTCGTGCTCATTGTTGTATTCCGTTAAGATATAAGGATTGGTTAATTCTCTTTCTGCACCTAGAACCCACTCAGCATAATAGGTAAGGCTAACAAACCTTTCTCTATCAGAGTGGTTTGTTAGTTTCAGTTCCCAGAGCTTAATCGGTTCATCTAAAGGTGTGAACACCGTTAGTTCCTGCTCAATACTTTCCTCTTCATGATAAAACTTTGAGTACCCAAATCCATGTCTAACCAAATAGGTGCCCCTGTCCGTTTTGCCTAAAGACGTTGGTGTCATGACCTGTCCGGTTATTTCATCTTTAATATATATTGCTTCAGAAGCTATATCACTAACAGGATCGTTGGACCAGGGTGTTATCTTATTCTCCCGGCTATTACCTGCCCAAGTAAATCCGGCACCGGACTCAGATATATGGAATCCAAAGTTCTTATTTGCAATTACATTAATCCAAGGTGCCGGCGGTTTATTATTGCCTTCAAGTAGAATTTCATACTCACTTCCACCCTTTATAAAACCACCAAACCCATTGAAAAATTCATATTCATTTTCAAAATCCAAGCTTCTTCGCCTCCTTCTATTCTTACTAATTTTCTTCTACTTCATCAATGATTTCTTTTAATGTCTCTTTGATATTTCTAAAGTAAATGCCTGTCTTTTCAGTAAACACGACTCTTGCAACCGTGAACAATAAATCCAGCTCTGCCGGAATGACTTGATTTGAATGGAGTATAAAAAGACTTGGTCGTTCTCTACTTTCATCATATATCCTAAGAGAGGAAGTCATATCATTTAGCAAATCATGAAGTTCTTGCTTGTAACCATGCTTGGCCTCACTTAGTATAATTAAGTCTACTTTAACTTGATTGATTCTTAAGTACTCATAAGCTTTTAATACATCTCTTATAACCCCTGCCGATTCAATCGATTTTACAGTTAACAACATAATTGGATTATCGCCTGATACACCAAACTTCCATAAGAAACTTTGGTTTTTCCAATTCCTTCTAATATTTTCCGCAGGGCCTCTGTAATAGCTTGAGGGATAGAATATGGGACTAATTAAATCTTGGAAAGCATTTAATTGTTTTCTGGTTATATCTAGATATTTAAGTTCAATTTCACTTTGAAGTCTGAATTTTTCGAACATATCATCTATTCTATAATCAATGCTTAACTCATCACTTATTATGATGGCCTCTTCTTTGCTTTTGCTCACACCTGTTATAAAGGAAACACATGCTGATTCGCCTTCTTCTAAGGCAATATTTACCCGTAGGCTCATAATAGGATCATTACAAAATCCAGTTCTATTAGAGAGCAATAGGCTATCTACAACTGTTACCGGGTTCATTAATGTATTATTTCTACCAATGAATTTCAGTCGATCATTTTCATATTCAACATTTTTCGTTGGCTTTACATCCGTTTTTACCATATGGACAAGATATGGATTTTGACCTTCTTTATTGCTACGTCGCCTTGATAAGAAAACACCTTGTTCCTCTAAGTATTCACTTTCTATAAAAAGCTTATTAAATGCTGGATGACTAAGCTCTGCATTGAGTCTATCTCCAACAACTTCTATATAGCTTGTTATTTCTATTTGTTTAAGGCCTTTCCCATTGTTGGTCAAGGTCACTTTTCGAATCTCTAGATTATAATTCGGAGAAAGACTCACTTCTGTATGAGAAGTAATGTCACCATCCGTTCTCTTATATTCAGCCTTATGAGGATGAAATATGGCTTCGTAATCGTCCGGTTCTTTTTTGGTAGGATTATATGTTGCACTCCATACTGAGCTTTTTTGGATGTCTTTGATATAAATATAATTGCCCGTATTGGCATAATGATCAGATCGCCATCTATAAAGCATAATATCATTATAACTGCTAAAGCCATCACCATCTGAAGTCATCATAAGTGTATAGTTGTTATTATTAAACAATCTGGCGACGGTTATTTTAGGTGCAACACTGTTGACATAACGATTGCTTAATACATCTTCTTC
Organism: Firmicutes bacterium HGW-Firmicutes-3; assembly: GCA_002841435.1. Taxonomy (GTDB): domain Bacteria; phylum Bacillota; class Clostridia; order Lachnospirales; family Vallitaleaceae; genus Petrocella. The sequence goes on from PGZS01000044.1 coordinate 21,980, forward strand.
TGATTCCATTTTTCTAATTTTTATCGTATAGCCTCTCTTAGCAATGGATATGAAGTGAGACTGTCGCTTCTCTTCAAGCAATACTTCTGTCGCCTTCACCATTGCCTCTTCATGGAACCTACTACGCATAATCCCATTGTTTAAATAATTATTAATGGCAACAAGGTTCATGCCTTGATGATGGGCCATAAATGATCGGACAATACAATAGGGTGTCGAATGCTCCGGATCCGGACCATTAAAATCAACTGCTTCATAATACCCGTATTCTCCAAAAACACCTAAATCCGACATCCTTCTAAGATTCGTCATAGCTTCCTCAAACGCATACTCAAGGGCCAGAAATGTAGCGTATGGTGCGACTACCAAGGGCTCTTTAAGCGCCGGTTGCAGACGTAGCTTAGGTATACCAAATGCCTTGTACTGGTAGTTTGCATCTAAATCAAACCGATAGTACTGTGACTCAGAGATACCCCAAGGTATGGACATATGCTTGGCATAATTCATATGTTGTAACACGGCAGCTTTTGACGTTTCTGTAAAGACTGAGCCCTCATATTCCTTCATAACAAGATTGGGCATGAGGTATTCAAACATCGTACCGCTCCAAGAAACAAAACAGGGTATACCATTAATCATGGTAAAGGGACGCCCTAACTTACTCCAATGTTTTAAGGGCACTTCACCTCTTGCTATCGCTATAAAACTTGTCAAGGACGATTCGGAAGCCATTAGGTCATAACAACCTGCATCTTTTGTTTGAGACGACACATGATAACCTATGTGAAATAACATCCGCTTTTCATTGTATAAAAACTTAAACTCAACATCTTTAAGCATATTGTTAATGATCTGATTCAATGCTTCTATTCTGCCAATCATAACCTTTGCTGTGTTATTATCCTCTAGTTCCAGTTGCTTTAAAGTAGGGCAATCCGAAAAAGAAATAGCTTCTAAGCCATATATCTCAACCTCATTAATAATTAAGTCTAAACTTCTTAAGAGCTCCCCAGTTCTATGAGGATTCTCATCCAGTTCCTGTTCGTTGCTCTTTATGAGCTCTCTTACATCTGCAAGGTCTTTTGAAAACTCTCCCATTGTCCTATACTCGTCTTTTAATAACAGATTTGATGGACTTGTTTTTAATGTGTGCTTAAGCTCAGAAATGAGACTGGTTGTTAATATAGGTGTGTCTATTTGTTCTAAAATACCGTTTTTAAGCGCTATTAGATGTCCAAAAAAGTTACCACTATCCACCGTTGATACATAGTCAGGGTTAAGAATCTCAAGGGTACTTGTATTGTACCAATTATAAAGATGTCCTTTCCATTTAGGGAGTGTGCCTATTGTAGCCAGTAATCTTTCTTCATTTCCAATAGTTTCTGTTAACGTCTCAAAACCTAAGTCTCTTGCAGAAAGCGTGGCCAAAAGTTGAAGACCTATATTGGTCGGTGATGTTTTGTTTGACAATTTTTCTTTAGGTTCTTTCTGGTAATTATCCGGACATAAATAGTTATTGTCCTCTGTTGAAATATCTTTGAAAAACAGCCACGTTCTTCGAGCTGTCTCTAGAAGAAGTTCTTTATCTTCTAATTCTCCTTTTATAGGATGATCTCGCCTTGGTTGGCTCATACGATAGGCCATCCAGAAAGATAAGCCCCAAGCAAGTGATAAGGTACCATAGATAGCCGTTCCTATAGGATGAACCGCTTGCACCATTAATAATCCCACTAAGACCATCGCTGCCAATAGAGCACTCCACATATTTATGAAATAACCTCTTAATGAATTTACTACAGAAGCGTCTTCATTCTCTGACGTGTTCCATCTTAACATTTTTTCTTGACTAATGAGCACTCTAAAGACTGTTCTCATAATCGCATCTGTGGCTATCTGAGCTCTATATGGGGTTATGACAAGCTCCATAAGTGCTCTTTCAAACATTAACCCAATCTCTTTAAATAAACTTTTATAGACAATGGTAAACTGAGGCCTATTGATTTTTTGTGAAATTATACCATATAGTAAAGATACTAAGTTTAGCACATCAGAAAAGAATACCAAAGGCAACCACAAATAAAATACTTTGGGCATGATGGCTAAGTTTAAAATTATAAAAACTGTTTTGGATATAGGCACAACACTACGTCTTAGATTATCCAGTATTTTCCATTTGGATATCACATTTAAACTGATTCCATTTTGAGGCTTCTTTCTGATTAACCATGGTAGTAGTTGCCAATCTCCCCGAATCCACCTATGCTCTCTTTTTACATAAGAAAGCACACTGCTTGGAAATGTATCCATTATTTTTACAGAGCTTGAGAATGCCGTTCTGGCATAACAACTCTCTAAGAGGTCATGACTGAGTACACTATTATCGGGTATGGTTTTATTTAAGATTAAATGAAAGGCCTCTACATGATAAATACCTTTACCGGTATATACGCCCTCATTGAACACGTCTTGATAAATGTCAGACAGAATAGATGCGTAGTGTGCTAACCCTGATTGACCTCCGAAAACTTCAGGAAACCGACTGCTTTTCTTATCAACAATATGATTGCTAATTGAGGGCTGGATAATTGCATAACCTTCCTTCACCCTCTTACTAACCGGGTCAATAACCGGCTGATTAAGAGGATGTGCAATAAGACCCACAAGCTTAGATGCATTATCCCTAATTAAATTCGAATCAGCATCTAGGGTTATAACATATTTGAAAGTATCTAATATGGCTTCGTCACATAATAAAGTCACAAAGCTCGTATCTTCTTTCTTAATACCGTTTAAGAGATTATTAAATTCCTCCAGCTTCCCTCTTTTTCTTTCCCAACCCATATGGCAATTTTCTGACGCATTCCATAGCCTTTCTCTTATAAATAGGGAAAAGCGTTGATGCGTTGATGGGTAAAGCGCGTTTAAGTCATTGATTTTTTTTATCAGAACTTTTTCAAGGTTCTCATCTTTTGGCATATCCTTGTTGGGTGCATCCTCAAAGTCTGCTAATAATGCAAAGTAGAGATTATTTTGCCGATTAGCCAAATAATGCTTTTGTAGCCGCTCAAGATACTCGGTACATTGATCCTTTGATGAAACAAGTACAGGCATAACTAAAAATGTTCTGGCATCATCGGGTATTTCTTCTAGAAAATGTAAGGAAGGAATCTTTGTTACAGCCATTCGTCTTGTAAAAATATGATTGGTGATCTCTATGGCAATTCCTGTTAACATTGGCAACCCGACTATTAAGACGATAACATACTTACTGAGTTCATCAATAAAACCAAAGCGTTTCATCATAAATATTACAAAGAAAGATACAGCAATAACAAACAAGAAGCCGGTCAAAAAATAACTGATACCTTTTATGTTCTGTTTCTTTTTTAGATTCTTAGGTGCTTCTTTATTTAATACCTTCGCTTTTAGAAGAGGATAGCCCTTCCCTATCAGATAAGTACCTACATGATGGGGACAATTAAGATCATCATGACCCGCTATGGCAAGCTCTAAAGCGTACTCTGCTATTTTTTCTTCTTCGATATGGTGTTTAAGAGAAAGCTTTACAATAATCCCTCTATACATACCCTTACTCTCAGAATCCATTTTGGCATATACCCCATCAGGATCATTTATTAGGATGCTTTCAAGGAGTGAGAACGCCTCAAAAAACTTTTCTTCATCTACTTCGCTAATTCCTTTAAGACTCACGATAAGAGCTCGGATGTCAGACTCTAAGTATGACTCCAACTTGCTTTCCTCTAAGAATACTTTGGAAGGCTTAATCCGCTTATTAACCGATTTGGATTTATAGTGATAGGCTACATACCTTTGTATTGATTCTTCTTCAAAAGACATGTTTTTCAATTGGTATATAACATGGGCATGAAAAGAGAAGTTTTTTTTGCAGTCTGCATCCACTTCGCTTAGAAAGGAAGTAATATCAATAACTCCCGGTTGTACCCCCAACTTTTCCTTAACAAACTTTTCAGCCTTAGCCTTAATCTTTACAATATTGACAACTTTTTCTGCTACTTCTATGATACTCTCTAATAAACAAAAGCCAATCATCTCCGGTAGTACCCATAATTCTTTATCAAGTAAGTGTATCTCTTTTTGATATGCTTGAAGCATAATGGCGATATTATCTTCGTTTAAATGGCCGCCGGAAATAGCTACCATTTTTTTTGCCACGACATAGATTCTTGGATAGCCACGATACTCTTTTGTTCTCAGTATAGGTAATATCTCGTAACTTGTACCTGTCGTTCTGACCTTTTTAATCTCTCTGTACAACATTTGGTAATTGTCAAACAACCAACGTGCTGCGGGAATTAAGGCAATCAAATCTGAAGAAATTTCAGAAATACTGCTACGTATTTGGTTTAATTTTTTATATGCAATTTGATTGTAATCCCCAAGTACAAAGTTGTAGCGCATCAACTTGACATTTTGGTGATTTTTCGCCAAATCCAACATCTGTTGTTCCCACTCTACCGGCCCAAGTATATCATCCATCCCTATTGGCTCTATGGGTAAAATGACCCTCTTTCTAATATGAATGTACCTAACATAAAGAAAAATCGATATGCTTATGACCAAAATTACAACCATTGCAATGTTGAGTCCTGCGAATCTATTGAGTAAAAAATTATTAAATATTCCTATCCTATCCAATATCATTTAAACACTACCTTCCTAATTCAACTTAACCCCTATAATTTTAATATCATGACCATCATTTTCAAGCTCAAATATACCCACTAAAAATAAGATTCACGTTCATTATACCATTAATAACTGAAAATTACTTTCATTTTCAGTTTAATCGTCTTTGAATGACCTCTACCAGATAAGTGATGTATGATTTTGTAGTAAATGTTGGTATATTCATTATACACTTAATAAAATAGATATACATTAGTTAATGTGTTGCAGTTTCACCTAGTCTATGTGTAGATGTTCGTGAATTTTATACAGAGTGTGTAAAGGTAATCGCTATATTAATATTTTTTATATACTATCCAAATATAACAAAAGGAATCACCAAGTATCTGTGATTCCTTTTCATGTTCTACATCAAAAACCTCTCTTATATGCCTTTGGAATCCCCTCTTCGACGCCTGATTGATGGTACATCTTTAAGGGAAAATAGGGGTCGCGCAACAACAGTCTTCCTAGTGCAATCAGGTCACTTCGATTGTTATTTAATACTTCTTCAATCATCTCAATACTGGTTATTAAGCCTACTGCGATCGTAGCGACCTGACACTCATGCTTGATTTGTTCAGCAAAACGGATCTGATATCCCGGATAAACATGCATGGTAACTGGAGCCAAACCACCGGAACTTGTATGAACGATATCCAGTTTTTCTTTTACTTGGTCGATAATCTTGACCATCTCATCACCATCGATACCACCAACTACATAATCAGAAGCGGACACTCTTAGACCAAGAGCAACATGCTCAGGAATAGCAGCCTTAACCTGATCTATTATCCAATTAAGGAGTCGACATCGGTTCTGTAGACTGCCTCCAAACTGATCTTCTCGGAGGTTAGTTACATATGATAGAAACTCATGATTCAAGTAACCATGAGCGCCATGAATTTCAATATAATCAAAACCTGCTGTTACGGCCCTCTTGGCACCGTCTACAAAAGCCTGAACAACTTGATGTATTTGTCTTTCATCTACAGTCTGTGGCGTTCTATAATCTTCACTGAACCTAAGGGCACTGGGTGCAATGGGTTCCGTTTTTGTCGCCTCACTTTTCCTTCCGGCGTGGGCAATCTGAATCCCTGCACGAGCACCATGTTTTTTAATTCTGGATGCAATCTCCCTAAGTCCTTCAATCTGTTCATCGCTCCAAATACCAAGGTCATGATCTGATATTCTGCCATTGGGCATAACCGCTGTAGCCTCAACTATAATCAAGCCAACGCCACCAATAGCTCTGGTTTCATAGTGGGTGAAGTGGAAGTCATTGGCTTTACCGTCATCTTTTGCTGAATACATACACATTGGCGACATGACCAACCGATTTTTTAATTCAATGTTTCCTAACTTATATTTTTCCAATGCTTTCATAGAATCTCCTTGATTTCTGTTTTCTTTTTATTCGTGTTCCTTAATATATGTCATGGCAATATCAACCTGTGCAGGCGTTAATGTTTTTTTCAGAGCTAATTGATAATATTTCACTGCTGACTCAACATCGTTTTTCTGATAATGTGAATAGCAAACGGCTGCTCCGTAATATCCAATACCGGAACTTGGAACCATTTCATCGTAAATAAAAAACATTTCAATCGCCTTATTTAATTGTAAATTACCATAATAAGCCCATGCCAATGAGGACACATTTGCTGCATCCTTTGGATCTAATTCATAAACTTTTTCATAGTATTTTATGGCTTTTATTTTGTCCGGTGACAAACTTGCATAAATCACTGCTAACCTTTTTGCTGCAAAAATATTATTCGTATCGATCTCCAAAATCGCCTTGTATCTTTGCTCTGCTTCTTCATATTGATTTGATGCTTCATATTGTTTAGCTTGCTCAATCAACTGAGTTGCATCATTAATCGTCAGCTCTACGGTTCTTGATTCTTGTATCCACTTGACATCGCCTCCAAAATACTGTGTGATAAAACGAAGCGGGACATAGGTTCTACTGTCTTTTAACAGTACGGGTACATCCATCATTTCACTTTTTCCATTCACCAAAACAGTGGCACTTCCCACTCTTAGCTCAAGCTTCGTGTCAAAACGTGTTATGGTAATGGATGAAGTGGTTGCATTCCAGCCTACTGAAGCACCAAGTGCTTCAGTAATGCCTCTTAGGGGTACAAGGGTACGATTATAGGTCTCGTTGACATAGGGTTCTGTATCAAAAAACAAAGGCTTGCTATTTAGTAAAATTGTCATAGGTGATGCGTTAAGAATCTTAATGACAACTGCATTTGATAGTAGTCTTCCCGGTGTGGCAATATAGCTCCCATTGTAATATAGGCCGCTTGAACCGCCACCATCTAAATTCATGGCTTCAACCATACCTAAAGATAGTGCAATCTCACCTAACTGTTTAACTGTAACCCCTGAAACAACGGTCATACCCAGTCTGTTGTCTGCTGTT